>NZ_JCACHA010000952.1:0-6787 GCF_059503625.1 Skermanella sp. | reverse complement strand
ACGGACCAGGGCTGCGCCCAAGCCCGCAAGATACCCCACCGCGCTTAGACGCCCATCAAGTTGACGGTGCCCGTGCCAGGATCAACGAGATGATCCGCGAGATAGACCGTCGAGATGAGATGATTGCGGACCTTCAGCGCCAAATTCATGAAATGGAGCACGATCGGAACTCCCGGCAGTGATGCCCCACTCGGACACGACAACGGCCCGCATCGGTGATAATGGCGGGCCGTCTCGGCGACTTATCCAGAGGGATGATGGCATTCAGCGGCGGCTCGGCCAGCGCCACTCCCAGGTTCGACCGAACCAGTCCAGCACGAGTACCCTTTCTTGACGGTAGCCCATGACGCTGAACCTGGGAGTGGCTCGGTAGAGCCGATATATCAAGCGGATAAGCATGCTCCCCTCGGGATGAAGCCCTGCCGATTATATCCGTCACGCGAGTCTGTCATCCAAGATCGCGAGCATGCTGAACTTACTTGACGAAGACGGTGGTTCAGCTTCGGCTTCCTGCGCCTCCACCCTCCGCTTGCGTGCCGGACGTTTCGCATCGGTGACATTCGGCGTTACTTGCTGCGCCGGCAGAGCCGGTGACCATGTGCCGAGGGACTGCTGCATCTCGTCAAAGCCTCGTAGCCATGCGTCACGAAGGCTGCTGTCGTCGTACTCTGCGGGCGGCTGGCGCTCGGCTTTGGCGGACATTCCAGCCATCATGCCAGCGAGTTTTGCGTCGTGGAACGTTGCCATGGCGTGCCTCTTTTTGTACTTCGTGCCGAAGGCTGGGGGCCGAAGTCCCCATTCCTCTCAACCATTAAGGAAGTGGAACATGCTGTCGTCATCGTCATTGATGTAGGACGCTGTGACTTCGCGTAGGGGATAACGGCATCGCACTCAGCCTCCCGGCGGGCTGTCGGTCGAGGTAGCGGCGGTGGTGATCTTGTCAGCCCAGTCCGGACGGATACGGCGAAGGTCAATGATTTCGGCCTGGTTCAGGTCCAGCCGCCGCCGCCGCCATGCTTCCGAACGTCCGTCGATCGCGGCATTAGCGAGTTCTATCCAGTCCCGTATGCGGAGCCCTCCGACATCAGCGGGCATGGTGATGCAATGGGGGGCGCTCATACCTCGCCCCCGCTGCAGGCTGCTAATGTCTTGATCGAGTTGATCACACGGCGCTGTTCGAAATATCGGCAAGCCGCGCTGTTGCCGCTGATCGGCTTGCCCTTGCGGCCGGTGAGGCGTTGGTACTTCGCGCAAACGAATTTGGAGCCTTCCGGCACCAGCAGGACGCAGCCGGAGCAGATGGCGCCGGTTGGCCCGGTGTCGGGGATGCCGGCGTAGCAACCCATCTGATTTTTGCGGGCCATATCGAGCAGGAGGGTTTTGTTTTCCATGACGATCACCCATCCACCTGGTTCGAGTAGGTCACCACCAGGTCGCCATCGTCCTTCCGACAAGCGGTGCCGATCCGGATGTCGCGGGCGCCTGCGGTCGAGCGGGTATCCTCGACCACCTTGCGGCATGGCAGGCCGGTATCGGGGTCGCGGAACTCGGCCAAAGCTCGGACGGTGCCCACCCAGGCCGGTGCTGACGTTGCTCCAGATAGCCTGCTGGGCGATGGTGCCATGATAGGCGTACCAGTGGGCACCCCGGAGCCGTTCCAGGTCGGTTTCGTTGAGGGTTTCGGATAAGTGCGGAGTGGTGGAGCCAGCGCACGCGCTGAGGACCAGAGCGGCGGCGGCAAGGATGCTTTTGCGCGTCATGGGGGTCACTCGGCTGCAACGAGGTTGGAGGCGGTGGCGGCGGCTGCAACAGCCCGGCGGAAGGCGCCCAGGCGGTCACGAGCCACGTTCCGCCAGGAGCGGCCATCAGGCAGGGGAGGGCAGTCAACGGAGAGGCCCAGCGCGACCAGAGCGGTGACGTGGGTGCGCCAGTCACGAGAGCAGACTTCGGGCTGGCCGTACGGACTGTAAGCGGCGATCAGGCCGGCGCAGAACAACTCGTCGTCAGTCGCCATTTCCAGTTCAATGTCGTTCGCCAACGCGAAGGCTTCGGCGATCGACAGAGGGAACATGATGCCGGGCGTCACGCTGCGGGGGCGGTAAGCTTCGTCGATGTCGTCCATAGTCGGGATCGAGAAGCTTTCCGGCGGTGAAGGTGGTTGCCGGTATCCCATCATTACTGGCGGCAACCAGTCGGTCCAGCTCAACAACGTCACCGTCTACGACCAGTCCGGATGCCGAGGGAACGGCCTGCTGAACGTGGACAACCGGGCGCAAATCACCGGCCAGCCATCCTATGGCGATATGCCTGCCACCATCACAGGCTCCAACGCTGGTGTCGGAGAAACGCCGCCACCGAAGCCGCCGCTTACCACGCGCGACGACATTCCGAAGGTGCCGCTACCCGACAACACCAAGCAGCAAGCAGCACTGAACACAGCGATGAACAGCCTGGGCGCCGCTCGACAGATCCTGTCCAAAGCAACCGCAACGAAGATGCCGTCGATGTCGATGGCCGAACTCCGCCAGCAGATCGCGGAGAAGAACAAGGCCAACTGCAACTGAGATGATCGATGTAAAGGCTGAGAGGCTGTTTGCAGACGGGGCGTGCCGGCCGTTGCTGATCAGGATGCTACTTTGAGATGAGTAGGGGGTGACGCGCGGGAGGCTATCGGGCTATGTCTGCGGCCGTCGCCAACAGCCACCGGATCCGCAGCATATGGGCACCGCCTTCATACCCGCCAAGACGTCCCCGGCCTCTTGGGATGCTTTTGCCAACGTCGACGCCTTCGTCGAAGCGGTACTGGCGGAGCTCGCGGCCATGGCAGCAGACGGCACCCGGTCGACCCGCTCCGGGCCCAAGCCGCCGTTGACCGGAGCGGCGCTGCGCAAGGCGGTCCTGGCGATCTGGTGTGTAGCGTTCTGCGGCCTGCAGTGGCGTGCCATCGGCCTGCTGTGCGACATCCCGTTCAGCACGCTCTACACGTTGTTCGCCCGCTGGACCCGGCTTGGGCTGTGGCGTCGCCTGCTCAACCGCCTGATCCTGGCCTGGCGACATGCCTGCGGCGACAAACCCATACCCAGCACCGTCATCATCGACAGCCGCTCGTGTCATTCGGCACCGACTTGCTTCGGCCGCGGCTTCGACGGCGGTAAGAAGATCAAGGGCATCAAAATACATATCGCCGTGGATAAATACGGCTTCCCGCTGGCGATCAACGTCTCGCCGGCGAATGTCCATGATGGCAAGGGCATCGTGCCGGTGCTGCATCAGCTTGCCGGCCGCGGCTTCAAGGGAACAGCCCTGGGCGATCTCAGCTATCGAGGCGAACGACTCTCAAAGGTCGGAGAGGCGTCTGGCATCACCATCCAACCCAGCGCCGGCGGTCACGGCGGAACCTTCATTCCGCAAGGCATTCGGTGGGTGGTCGAGCGCTCGCTGGGCTGGATCAGCCGCTACCGTCGGTTGAACACCATATTTGAGCGGACAGAGGCTCACCTCGTCGCTTTCATCGAGATCGCCTTCATCTCCATCCTGTCTCGCCGGCTGGTGCGCCTTGCGACCCAGGAAATCAGCGCCTGACGTCTACAAACAGACTTTTAGGAATGTTATGGAACGCGGCGCTATAAGGTGCGTGGAAACCGCACCGCGTATGGGTGACCGTTGAAAGCACAGGGGAAACGCTCTAAATCTAGGTAAAGTTCGACAGGGCTTCCGGCAAATTAACCTAAGGAAGGTATGAAGTGTTTAAGAACAATTTTAATGCTATATGTTCTGTAAGGTTGTTAGGATCCTAGTATGCGTATTTTGATTGTTGAAGACGAAATGTTGGTTGCTTTGGATATTCAAGGCACCCTTGAAAGTGCCGGTCATACAGTTATAGGGATTGCAATGACCATTGATGAAGCAGCGAAAATTAGTGGAAATGATTGTCCCGATTTAGCCCTTGTAAATATAAATCTCCAGGAGGGAAGAGGAGCAGGCATAGATTTCGCCAGAGATCTTTTGGATAAGTGTGGAGTGCCGTCGCTATTTGTTTCCGGTCAAGCTAAAGAGGCTCGGGAGAACAAAGATGCGGCTCTTGGCTATTTAGGAAAGCCTTGGGGGTCGAGAACGTTGCTGGCGAGCGTTGATGTTGCCCACCGGCTTATCAATGGGGAAAATCCCGATCCTGTGCCGCCAGAATTGGAACTGTTTAGGGATAAAGAAAGCTGACTGAGACGCGCCCACCATCGACGTTCTCAAGTCCCATCTTTGCCATGGGCAGCTCAACAGCTCATCGATACGAACAGCAGCGAACGGAGATTGATCTAGATCAATCCACCATGCCGGTTTGACTAATTGTCTAAGCACTTTACAGGAGTTTGCTACTTTAAGATGTAGTTATACGAGATATGCAACCGAACAGGATAGCCGTGCCGTTGCGCCAGGGCGGCATCCTGATACGCCTGACCAAGCCGCCGGAATGTGTGGGCGAGATACAAGGATCTCGCCGGCGGAAGATGCCGTGCCTGATCTGCTAGAAAGATCAGGCCGTCCAAATGGTCAATCAGCGACGGGCGGTCTTGTGCCATCTAAGCTATTCGCAAAGCTCTATGCAGAAATTTTGGAGCGTTTTGCTTCTGCCTCAGCTCTGATCTTTCTTGCTTCTTCAACCAAGCGACGGGAGCGCTCAAAAACAGTCTGCGCTCGCTCTCTCAGGGCTGCAAGCCGTGCCTCCCGAGCTTCAGAACTAACTTCCACCATTAACCACCTCCGTTTCTGATAGCCGGGATCTAAAAACGGTTATGCCAAAGGCGTCTGTACACTTCCGAACATCACAGCTCGGAAACCATCGCGCCCACCATGGCCGGGGTGAGACTAACCTTATGGAAAGCGATCTACTTTGCGTAGAGCCATCACCCGGAAACGCACCTCGTCCCGCAGCACATGGTTCTCGGCAACCAGCGATGCCGCTTGCGCCTGAAGCTCGCGCGACTGTTCGACCAGTTCCCGGAGCCGGGCAGTAGCATCCGCCGCCCGCGCCCTGAGCTGGGCGAGATCCTCCGACGGTAGGGCATGGCGATCCGGGTCGTCCGTCATGCCGCGCCCAACAGCTCAGGCGCGGGGAGGTTTCAGACCAGACGGATACTAACCTTTTGGGAAAGGTACTATTTCCCGGCGAGCTATTTGCCGGAAACGCTCCTCTTCTCGCTCCATCGCTTTCTCGACGCGCACCGATGCCGCCTGCATCCGGGCGGCGCGGACTGCTTCGACCAGCTCCCGGGACCGCTCAACCGTCGCCCGTGCCCGCTTCAGGAGCTGGGCGAGATCCTCACCGACCGGCAAGGGGCGGGAGACAGGTTCGACCAACTCCCGAACCCGCTCAACCGTCGCCCGCGCCCGCTCCAAGAGCTGGGCAGTATCGGTCATACTGTGTCACTAGGCAGGAGCAACGGTTGATCATCATTCTGCTCCTGCTCCACCGCCTTCTTCCACACCCGCAGCGTCTCGTTCATCTCCGCTGTGATTTCGCGCTGTTCAGCCAGCGCGATGCGCCACTCCTCGGCATTGTGCCGAGCCTCCTCAGCGGCTTGCCGGGCTTGTTCTCTAAACATCCTGGCGTCTTCCGCGGATGCCCGTGCATGTTCGACAGCTCGGCGCATTGCTTCCATAGCAGCCCTAAGCTTCTCGGCAACCCCCCGCACCATCTCTGCCTTTTCCCGGCTCTCCTCTTGATCCAAGCGTTGGATTTCCGAGGCGTCGCGCACCTCCTCGGAAAACTTCCGCTGTTCCTCGTCATCGGCGCGCCGATCCTCGGCTCGGTCGCGCCGGCGTTCCGCCTCTGCCCAGTCCTGCGGGTGGTTGTCCTCACTGGACATGGCTGGTTCTCCTCTGCTCCGGAATACCAGTTTGCGCCATACCGCAGCGGCACGAAACCTGGATCAGAATGGCAGCGCTACCAAGCGTGTAACTCCATTATGGAAATGGCACTACTGGAAGACGTCTTTTTTCATGATAAGCAACCCGGTCACTTGGCCCGTACCATCCTCCCGGATCCGCTGTGAGGCAGCCTTGGCTCGGGTCAATCGCTCCCATGCCTGCTGTTCCCTCCGCTGGATCCGGAGAACTGTTTCCCGCGCTCGCATAATAAGCCTGATCGTGCGTTCGATACGGAGGCGGTCCATCGGAGAGGCAGACTGGGCCAGTTCTATTAGGCGATCCAAGCGGTTCATGCGCGCTCCTCATAGGGCGGGAGCACACGTCTCTCTCTGTCACCGGCTGCCGGGATCGTAGCAGGCAATGAACAACAGATCGGGTGTTGTAGGTGCCGGCGCAAGGTACCGTTTGGTACAGACAAGCCGTGTAAGATACTTTATGGAAAGTTCGCTACTCTGAACTGTCCTCGCGTATAATGTGCAGCTCCGCCGGCAGGGCCACCTGCTCTCTCCGCTGATGTACCATGTTGGCCTCGGCTTCCTGCTTCGGTAACGCCGCACGCTGCGCCTCCTCTCGGGCCCGGGCAACCTCCTGGATCGCTTGGCTGGCAAGTCGGATTGTGCGCTCAATGCGGGTCCGATCTTCTGGCGCGGCGTGCCGCGCCAGGTCCAACAGCTTCTCCAGACGGACGTGGAGGATATCAGCCTCGTCTTTCATGACCCGCCCAACAGCCCAGCGGCATGAACATCAGCGTGCGGAAACTGATCTGGATCAATCTCTCGGCCCGCCGGTGCATTATCAGGGGGAGGAACAGGTAACGTCCAGCAGAGTGGTGGAAATTGGCCCCTGAAGGGATGAGATGGACCCA
>NZ_JCACHA010000951.1:0-6803 GCF_059503625.1 Skermanella sp. | reverse complement strand
AGAACTACCTTGCCAACTCAGGCTACGCGTTCGACTAAACCTGAAATGCTCTAACGACGCGATCACCCTGGCGTTCTGCTGGAGCCATGCGAGGCGGGAGTTCATCGAGTTGGCGAAGGGCAAGATGCCGATCGCCACCGAGGCCCTGCAGCGCATCGCCGCGCTCTATGCCATCGAGGCGGAGGTGCGCGGCCAGCCAGCGGAGAGCCGCCGTGCCGCCCGGCAGGCGAAGAGCCGGCCGCTGGTCGAGGACCTGTTCACCTGGTTCACGGCGCAACTCGCCAGCCTGCCGGGCGCAACCCAACCGCGAAGGCGATCCGCTACGCGCTGAACCACCGCGACGGCCTGGTCCGGTTCCTCGATGACGGGCAGATCGAGCTCGACACAAACACCGTGGAGCGTGCCATCCGTCCTCTCTGCCTCAGCCGAAAGAACGCACTCTTTGCCTCCGGCGATGAGGGCGGGGCACGCTGGGCCGCGGTGGCCTCGCTGGTCGAAACCTGCAAGCTCAACGGCGTCGATCTGCAGCGCTACTTCACCGACCTGCTGACCCGCCTCGTCAACGGCTGGCCCAACAGCCGCATCGACGAACTCATGCCATGGTGCTGGGCCGCCGCCGAAAAAGGCTGAGCATCAACCACGGCCGAGATGGGTCTGAAAGCCGCGCTTACGGAGCGCTGGCGTTTTCGACAAGCTGACCCGTCACGAGATACGGGTCGACGAGCTGCGGCTGAGCTGCACCGACCTTCGCAATGAATGTGGACCGCCCATGTACGCGGGAGTACAGTTTCGCGCTCGCTCCCCGATAGGCGGGAGGACCAATGGATGCGCAGGGCTCCTTTGCCGCTTAGGAACGGGCGCTGCGACCTGCCGGTGGCCTGGTTGCTTGCGAACGGCTTCTGATGCCAGCCGCACACCCCTCGACTATCGCCTCGGCTTGACCTCGCGAGTGCGAGTAAGGGCCAGTGCTAAGCACCAGGTCAACACCACGGTCAGAACGTAGGGCCGAACGCTGCCGGCTTCTGCCGGGAGTATGCGCAACGGGCCCGCAAATGCGTTAACCGAGGCATGCAACAGCACAAGGAGGAGCAGGCTGCGGCCGGTGCGCTGCCAGACGACCGAAAACACGAGGCTAAGCGCCACCGCCTGCAGCCCAAACCAGATGAACGGCAACTGGGCCTGAGGAGAAACGGCCGTGAGGAACAGCGGTATGTGCCATACTGCCCAGACGATGCCGAGCAACGCACTGGCGCCGACGAAGCCAAATCGCGGTTGCATCCGCGGCAGCGCGAACCCACGCCATCCCAGCTCCTCGCCTAGTGGGCCTCCGAGGACTAGGACAGCGAAAAAGTTAAGGACGAAGAGTGGCCAGCGTCCGGCCTCTGGATAATTGGGCCACTCTCCCCCGAGCCAAACGTGGATAGCCGTTGCCGTCAGCATAAGGATCGGCGGCCCCGCGAGAGCAAGCACGTACCAGCGGACATGCACCCGCCATTTGACCAACCCGACAAGCAACTCCCGGCCGGCACCGCATCGTAGCGACAGACCAAGCGCCACCAGGCTCGGAACGGCCGTTCCCAACACAACGAGCAGTGCCGCGGAAAGACACACGCCCAAATGCTCCTGGACCACCGGATGTGCGAGAATCCAAAAGATCCACGCGCAACCGAAGGTGAGAGCGAAGTAAGTGCGAAGGCCGGTCAGGCGAAGCATGGTCAGCGAAGCCAGAGCCCAGAAGTTGCTGCCCTCTTCTTGGATGCCGCTTTGATGAATCCGGGTGCCTGCTTGAACATCTCGTAAGCACGTTCACTCACGATCGACGTTGAGGAACGTGCCAAATGGATCTCCGATAGCGCTGACACCAGCCCCGCGCTTCGGCGAGGGTAGGCTGTTGCCCGCTTTGGAGCAATCAGGCGGCTCTTGTCCCGATCCGATCCGCCGAAAGCTCGGCGGTACCATTCGATTCTCATGACTGCTCTCAGTGTCTGCTTTCGAGCACACTGCCGCGATGCTTTTGTGTCTGCTATGGGCGCACAGCCGACGATCCCAAATGCTGATCCGTATTGTCCGCTTACCTATCAACAACGGACATGGGGGCAGCAGGTATGCGGAGCACCTGCGGGTCGAACAGCTGTAGCCACAAGCCTCACAGGAGCCCGCTGCCGCTGGTAGGCGCTCGCTTGCGCCACGCAGTGTCACCGCAACATAGACCTGCCACGGCTAGCAGGGAGGTGGGGCGCACAAGGCGAGCGACTGGGCGGCAATCAATGGTAGCCTACCACCAACGCGAACGTGGGGCTAGGCAATGGGAACATTTAGGAACGCCCTGACACCCACCAGGCACCTGATGCAATCTACCTTTATAGCCGCAAGTGCCCTGTTGCTGCTTGGCAATCCTGCCCGACCTGCTGCAGCTCAGGATCGTCCGGTCTTGCTGCCCAGCCGGGACGTGGCCGTTACCTACCGGGTGGAGCGGGACGGCCAACCTTTGCGCATCCGCTTGGCTTGGTCGTCCGTGCTGCGAGCCCTTCGGGCCGAAGCTGAGCCTGGCGCACCGGCATCTATCGGCGGCATACCATTGCCGCCAGGAAGCCGAGTGATCATCGATCGGGGCGCAGGCCAAGCCTTCGCCGTCCAGGAGAGTACCGGGCTAACGGTGGACCTGCCGCAACTGGCAAGCCGAGCCGAGGTATCCGAACGTGACCTGTTGTCCGCTCAGGCTCGGCGTGAGGGTGTTGACCGTGTGGCGGGCCTGCCTTGTACGGTCTGGCGCCTGCTGCCGAGATCGGCTCCACCGAAGCGGCGACCAATACGCGTTTGCGTCACAGGCGATGGCGTACCGCTGCGCGCCCAGGAAGAAGGCTCTAGGAACACGGCAGAGGCGGTCAGTGTCCACTACGGACTTCAGGATCAAGCTTTGTTCCGCCAGCCGCAAGATGGCCTGGGCGGAGAGGCGGGTCGGGCACTGGGTCGCGTACTAGGCAACTTCTTGCGGGGCGGCCAGACCGGCAGCAGTTGGTGATCCGCGCTGCCTGGCTGGTGGTCGGCATCCTGGTCCTGCTCGCCCTGAGCGCCTAGATCACGCTTCACACGAGCTATGTCTGCAGAGCTACGCTGGGGGCGCCGAGGCAGCGATCGAAGTCAGGTTGTCGGCGAGCCCGAGGACGAGCAGCAGGGTGGACGCGGGGTAGGGCTCGCCGAGCATGGTCTCCCGGTGCGCTCGCAGTGCCGAGAGCGCGATAAGCAACTGCCGGTTGGCACGTGGCCGGCGCGCCGATGCTCTTGTGGGCAGCAAGTCTCCGGATGACGCGAGGTCCGGAAGGCTATTGATGGGGTGGGCCGCTAAGGAGGGCGGCCACATGTCTCCAGAGGAACTGCAATCAGCCCTGGCCGGCTTCACCGGCTCCGACACGCTCACCCGGCACGGCCTGACCCGCCGTATCCTGATGACCCAGGGCGTCGTGTTCCTAGCCAAGCAAGCTCAGGCTCACTCGCTCACCGAATTGATCGTAGCACATCAGGTCGACCCAAGGGTACGATTTGAACCCTTCCAAGTCTGGACCTTGGCCGTTGACGCCGCTACCCGCAGCGCAGCCGCCACGATGACCGACGGCAACTCCAACCAGCCCATTACCCGACAGGAAATCCCTTGGACCGATTTCCCGCTGGCGGAGGTAACGCTGTGGCTGGTGCAGGAAGGTCCAACGTGGGTGCTGCTGCTGCCCAGCGAGTATTGAGGCATGGGTCATGTTGGGTGTCGGAGAGCCTCCCTCACGGAACGGCTGGGCCATGTCCATGGGTTAGCCGCACCGCATCATCCTGCACTTCGAGATTTCACCTTAAACAACACGGCGTCCGCGACGGCTGCAAACCAATCCGAGTAATCGCGTCCATATGAACGTAGTTGGTCCAGCGTTCGCTCTTTCTCCCAGACTACCTTTGCACCCTCGTGACGGCCCTACTCACGTAATGCCTCCGGAATACCGACGCTATCTTTTCGCTTCCTTGCTGTCTGACATAGCTATTAATAATGACTGCCATTTTTTCTGCTGATAAAATGCAGACATGAAAAACAGAAACGCAAAATATCCCGGCCACCAAATGCATAAGCTTCTCGACGCAATGGAGGCGGTTAAGGCTGGAGACTATGAATTGGTTCCAGGCAGAGGAAGCCGCACGCGGTCAATGACAGTCCGGGTTGAATACGCAGCCAGGGTCAAGGGGATCTATCTAAACACGAACTTTCATAAAGAGACCTACGATAAAGAGGCATCAGATGGTTGGATGCACAGGCAGATGCCGTCCTGCCTGCTCGACAGCCTACAAGGTAGATTTTACGGCATTGAAGGCGCATTCGTACACGGCAAGCTGATGTGGGACAAAAGCAGTTGGCTACAATGCAGTGCTGTGAGCTTCTGCAAGGTAGTCATGGATGGCAGTCTCGCCGAGGATTTCGAACAACTCTTGGATACTTTTGGCGCTCGCCCTACCGCACACTACAGAAATTTTCCATGCGTGCGGTATGGGCGTGAAGCACATACTGTCACGTTAATAAATGTGAACTTCACACTCAGCGATGCCGTACTGTTCAAGCTCGCGCACTTTGTAGTTGGCTAGTTACTAGGCAGCGGGCTTTTCGATGAGATGCTGTTCAAGCTGTTCAGCTGTCATACCCTGCGCCCAGATAGGCTTGCGTCCCCTGCCCGACCATTCCTGACCTGCCGGCCCGCGGTATTTGGGAGCTATCTTCGAACCCTCGGGCTTTGGCTTTGCCTTGCCGCGACCGCGCCTTTTCGCAGGTTCAGGCGTCTCACCGAACAGGTCTCTGACCGAAAGGCCTAGCGCCTTGGCCTTGTTAAGCGTTTCTTCTATGAAGGAACGCTTCTCGCCCTCGGACTTTTCCTCGATCTTGGCTTCTGCCGCAGTGACCACCTGGCGCAGGTCAGAAACACTAAGCAGATCGAACGCTGTGGTAATTTGCTCGAGCGTCAACGTGTCGCTTTTTGGCTCGGCTTTACCCTTGGACCCAGACATGGCGACTCGCTCCTGATACCCAGCAAGACGTACTATATACGAAATCGGTTTAGCTGTCCCATAGGGGCACCGAAACTTAATGCTGCATAGCCCCGCGGATTGATCCCGAAGCCCTGTATGACCCTCGCAGACGATTCCTAGGGGCACTTCGCTCCGAGTGGGCAGCATAAAGTGGGGCCTTCCTTGGCAAAGTGTCCGCTACCGTAGGTGCCGCTGTCGCTGGTGGTGGACAGCGATGGATAGGTCCTGGTGCTCCCGAGCGAGTATTGAGCAGGAAATTACCCCACCTCGATCGGCAGCGTCTCATCCTTCGCCCACTCGCTCATCGAAGCGTCGTAGACAGCGATGTCCTGATAACCGAGCTGGTGCAGGAGAAAGGCATCAAGCGTCGCCGCGATGCCGCCGCCGCAGTAAAGCAGGATCCGCTTCGACGGGTCTACGCCAACGGCGGCAAAGGTTGCAGCAACCGCCTCGGGCGCCTTGAGCGTCAATGAGGCTGGATCTATCACCTCCGACACCGGCACGTTGACGCTGCCCGGGATGCGCCCTGGCCTGCCATATCGCGGGTTCTCGCCACGGTGCAGGTCCGGCGCAAGCGCATTAATCGTGCAGGAGCCTGGATTGCCGATCGCTGCCCGGACCTCCTCTTTGCCAACAAAGAGGCCCTGGCGAGGTGTGGGCACCAGCTTCGCCGCTGGATAGCGCGTCTCTGCCGTTTCGACCGGCTGACCTTCGGCACTCCATTTGTCGAAGCCACCATCCAGCACCGCCGCGTTATCGAAGCCGATGGCACGCAGCATCCACCAGACCCGCGTGGCCCATTGCATGCTCTTGCGGGAGTAGAGGACGACGCGTGTGCCCTCACCGATACCTTTCGCTGCGAAGCGTGCGGCCAAGTCCTGTGGCTTTGGCATCATGAAGTTGGTCGGAGCTGAGGCGTCGGATAGCTCGCCGTGCAGGTCGAGGAAGGCGGAGCCTGGGATATGGCCTTGCTCATAGTCGGCGCGGCCGCTCTCTACCCGATAGGGCCGGCCAGTGCCGGTCTCGTAGCGAAGGTAGGTCGTGCAATCGAAGATGCGCAGCTCCGGATCGCGGAGGTGCTCGGCTAGCCACGCAGTGGTGACGATCGCCTCGGGGTGGACATAGCGCGGTGTCGCGGTCATTGGTGCTTTCCTCCAGCTCGGCGTTCCATCTTCCGCCTTCAAACCTAGGTAGAAGCTGCACTCTTCAACCTGGATAATAAAGAGCTGACTGCTGACAAGGTTGGAGCTTGAAGTTGTGTGCCGGTGCGTCGCTTACTGATGGGAACGGATGATCTGACTTGTGTCTAGACCTTCGTGGCAGCATCAGGCTGTGTTACGATCTCTCTTCGAGTATCGACTTTGTTTAGCATCATCGGTCTGTCTCTCCATCGCCTGAGTGAACGATACCATTGCGGGCTCCGGAAGCCGGGAGACCCACAATGGCAGGCGATGAACGAGAACGTTGACTTCATGGCCGACGCATCGCGAAGGCATTTGGTCCGGTGTCCCCTATGAAGTGGTAGAGCCGCAGCCCTACCGGTCTGGCGAGACGATTAGCCTGTCGCTGGTCGTTGGGGTGATCTCCTTGGCCATGTAGCGGCCAAGCCCCCACGGATCATTCACCAGCTCGACCACAATCGACCCACTCTCGACCAGCTTCGGCCATTGCAACAACGCCGCGGCGTTGAACTTGCCGACTTTCTCGATGGGCACTGCGAACGCTGCATGGATGTGGAGATTAGTATC
>NZ_JCACHA010000950.1:0-6814 GCF_059503625.1 Skermanella sp. | reverse complement strand
GTTCGATAGCTCGGGGGTGAAAGTCCCCTATCCAGCCTGATGGAGGTGAAGGATTAGCGAAACACAACGGCGTCATCGCGAGGTGGGGTCGGAAGGCAGTGTGGAGCAAAACCGCGACCTGACGAACAGAAACCGGATATGAGGCATCCTTGGCCGGACGAGCGGGCGACTGATCGCGAAGTCCAGATCCATCAAGGGCCAGGGCTGTAGATCCGGCAGGGGTGCGGGGAAGGCGATCGAACTTACCTGGGGAGGCCTGCGTCCTGTTCCGCTCTTGGAACTGAGGGAACCGCAAGGGGACCTGATCAGGGCGCAGGAGTCAGCAGACGGCATAGTAGGTCACGCCGTCGGCAAGGCTAGTGAGGCACTCCAAGGCCGAAAGGCGGAGCCCCGGATAGGCCAAGCCGGAAACGATGACCGAAGGCCTGAACGATTGGAAGTGGCAGGAAGGACTGGCAACTCATGAGTGGAACGCGGCGGAACATCCAGTACTCACTGGCCTTGGAACCGAGGGGCCGGGGTGAAGCTCTCGGCGGCGGTTCCGAAGGGACCGAACCACTCGTGGCGAAACCAGGGCCCGAAAGCCCGGCTTTGGTGGAACAAATGATGGAGGAGGTGTGCGACCGGGAGAACCTTGAAAGAGCATGGAAACGTGTTCAACGCAACAAAGGCGGTCCTGGCGTGGATGGCATAACCATCGACGACGCCAAGGCCTACCTGCGTGAGCACTGGCCAGGCATCCGGGTCCAACTGCTCGAGGGAACCTACCAGCCGCAGCCGGTCAAGCGGGTCGAAATACCCAAGCCGGATGGCGGGGTCAGAAAGCTCGGCGTACCCTGTGTCGTCGACAGACTGATCCAGCAAGCCCTGCTGCAGGTTCTCCAGGAGCGATGGGACCCGACGTTTTCCGAGCACAGCTACGGCTTCCGACCCGGACGCTCCGCTCATCAGGCGGTCGCCCAGGCACAACGCTATGTGGCCGAGGGCTACGGCTACGTGGTCGACCTTGATCTCGAAAAATTTTTCGACCGGGTCAACCACGACAAACTGATGGCGCGCGTCGCTGCACGGGTGTCCGACAAGCGTGTGCTGAAGTTCATCCGGGCCTGTCTCAAGGCCGGGGTGATGGAAGACGGTCTGGTCCGTCCGGTGGACGAAGGGACTCCGCAAGGTGGTCCGCTTTCGCCCCTCTTAAGCAACCTCGTGCTCGACGATCTCGACAAGGAACTGGCCCGACGGGGCCACCGGTTCTGCCGTTACGCGGACGACTGCAACATCTATGTTCGCAGCCGCCGCGCCGGGGAACGGGTGATGGCCTCGGTAAGCCGGTTCCTGGCTGGTAAGCTGCGGCTGAAGGTCAATGAGGCGAAAAGCGCGGTGGCGCGTCCGGAGGAGCGCAAGTTCCTGGGGTTCAGCATCGCGAATGACGGGAGCGAGCGGCGCATCGCGCCAAAAGCCCTCGCCACATTCAAGACGCGGATCCGGGACATGACCCGCCGGACCCGGGGGATCAGTCTGCCGCAGGTGATCGAAGAGCTCAGACCATACCTGATCGGATGGCGCGGCTACTTCGGCTTCTGCCAGACCCCCCGGGTGCTCACGAACCTGGAAGCGTGGATCCGCCGAAGATTACGCATGTATCTTTGGCGGCAGTGGCAGAACGGGCGCAACCGCTTCAAGGAACTCTGCCGCCGTGGCGTGCCAAAGTTCCGGGCAGCGGTCGCCGCCGGTTCGCCGACGGGTTTCTGGCGCATGTCAGGACACCCGGCGGTCCAACAGGCCCTGCGCAACCATTACCTCGACTCCCTCGGTCTTCCCAGACTCCATGTCCCCGCCCAAGTTTAATCCGATCGAACCGCCGTGGTACGTGACCCGTATGCCCGGTGGTGTGGGAGGGGCGGCACCGTGAGGTGTCCCCCTATCCCGATCAACGTCCTTTATGTTACACAAACAGGATCAGCAAGCGAGCGGTTCATGCGCGTGATCGAAGTAAGGAAGGTGAAAGGTTGCGACTGTGACTTTCCTATCGCCAAGATACAATCAATCATGCATCAACATCATATGGCGGGGAAACCTCTCAGCCTCGTACAAACTCGAAACCATGTTTAGAGATTGTACGGGGCCGTATTCATTACCTATGTAAGCAACCTTCAGTATGTCACAGGACGAACCAGTACCAAACGCAGCCGAAGACACGGGGACGATCCGCCCGGAGGCTCTGCGCGCACGCATCACGGCGCTGGAAGCGCAGAACGCGGCCCTGCAACATGATCTCCGACAAGCTAGAACCGAGAGATTGCAGGCATTGGCGGGAAAGGAAGCAATCCTGGATTCCGCCCTCGACTGCATCGTTACGATCGATCACGAGAGTTGCATTATCGAATGGAACCCGGCCGCCGAACGCACATTTGGCTACGCGCGGGAAGCCGCGCTCGGCCGGGACATGGCGGAGCTGATCGTCCCGCCCGAGCTGCGCCAGGCGCATCACTGCGGGCTCGCGCATTACCTGGCAACCGGTGAAGGCCCGGTATTGAAGCGGCGGATTGAGGTGACGGCGTTACGCGCGGACGGCTCCACGTTCCCGGTCGAACTGGCAATCACGCCCACTTCGGCTGGCAACAGGACGCTTTTCACGGCCTATCTGCGCGACATCGGCGAGCGCCAGCGCGCCGAGACGGCGCTGCGCGAGAGCGAGGCGCATTTCCGCGCGATCGCCGACAACATCCCTCAGATGGCGTGGATGGCGCGGCCGGACGGCTCGCGCTACTGGTTCAACCGGCGCTGGTACGACTACACGGGCATGGCACTGGAGCAAATCGAAGGCGTCAGCTGGCGTCAGGTCCATCACCCCGACCATCTCGGTCGCGTGCTCGAGGGAATGCGTCAGGCGTGGGAGGTCGGCGAGCCATGGGAAGACACCTTTCCCTTGCGTGCGAAGGATGGCGGGTATCGCTGGTTCCTCACGCGCGCGGTTCCTGTGCGCGACCCGGATGGCCAAGTCGCGCTCTGGTTCGGCACCAACACCGACATCACTGAACGGCTCGCAGCGGAGGAGGCGCTGGCCTGTCATCGCAACGAATTGGAGCATCTGGTCGAAGAACGTACCGCTGCGCTGCTGCGCGAGGTCGAGGAGCGCCGTCGCGCCGAGGAGGCGCTGCGTCAGGGCGAGAAGCTACAGGCCATCGGCCAGCTCACCGGCGGCATCGCCCACGATTTCAATAACATCCTGCAAGTGGTTTCCGGCGGCGCGATGCTGCTGAGAATGGCCAACTTGACGGAAGAGCGACGTGCCATTATCCTCGATGGATTGAACAAGGCGGCGGAGAACGCCAAGGAACTGACGGGTCGATTGCTCGCCTTCGCCCGCAAGCAGGCGCTCCAGCCGGAAGTTTTTGATTTGAATGCGCGCCTGCATGGCATGTCAGAGCTGTTGCGTCATACGCTTGGCTCGAACATCCAGGTGAAAAACGACTTCGCACCCGATCTCCTTCCGGTGCGGGCCGACCCTGCCCAGCTGGAAGTCGCCATCCTGAACCTTGCAGTGAACGCGCGGGACGCCATGCTGCCGGAGAGCGGAGTCCTCACGTTCCAGACCAGAAAGACATGGCTGGAGGCTACCTCCGAGCGGGTCGCAGGCCATTATGTCTGGCTTGTGGTCAAGGATAGCGGCCACGGGATGCCGCCCACCGTGCTGGCCCGCGTGTTCGAACCCTTCTTCACGACGAAGGGGCCGGGCAAGGGCACGGGGCTTGGCCTTGCCCAGGTCCATGGCTTCGCCAAGCAGTCCGGCGGCGATATCGCCATCGAAAGCATGCTGGGAGAGGGCACCACCATTAACCTCCACCTGCCATGCGCGGCCATGACGGAGTTGAACGCGCCCCCGGCCCGCATCGCCAAGCCCGCTGGCGCGGATCTTCAGCGGGCGGCAGGAAAGACCGTGCTCGTAGTCGAGGATAATGCGGACGTGGCCAGCTTCGCCGCCTCGCTGCTGGAGACACTGGGCTATGCCACGCTGCGCGCGGCAAATGCCGAGGAGGCCCTGACACTGCTGACGAACGACGATGATGTGAATGCCGTGTTTTCCGACGTGGTGATGCCGGGGCCGATGAACGGGGTGCAGCTCGCCAGCACGCTGCGGCTGCGCTATCCGCACCTCGCCGTCGTACTCGCCAGCGGCTACAGCGATGTGCTGGTGGATTGGAAAGGGCAGGCTGTGGCGGAGGTGCTGAGCAAGCCCTACCGGCTGGATGATCTCGCGGCAGCCCTGGAACGCGCCTTTGCAGGGATCGAGACGTGCAAGCCGGTGGCTGGAAATCGATGTTGAAACAGGCTGATCCCACGCCGCGCTCGTCCTTCTTGCATATTCTGGGCGTGTTTCTCCGCCTTGGCGTGACCTCCTTCGGTGACCCCATCGCACATCTGGGGGGTTCCGTCAGGTTTCGCGCCAGTTTGCCGTCGAGCGGGTAATTGGGGCGTTGGCGCATCGAGGCAGGGATGAACGAGTTGCCAGGAGATTGCGCGGCCGAGCTATAGCGGAATTTGGGTGACGAGGTTATCAGGCGGCGTTATTTGATGTCGGCACGCTGACCTCGATGCCATCGCGGAATTTGAGGTTCTTCCAAGTTTTGTGTGGATGATCATCGCGTGTCTGGCCCGCAAAACATTCGCGTCAAGCATGCGCGAGCACCCTGCAGCGCAGGGGTTCGAACCCGGCGCGTCCATACATTTCGCGTTTGATGACCTTGAGCCTGTTGACCTGACCCTCGACCTGTCCATTGCTCCAAGGTTCGGTCAGCGCGGCGCGGAGCGCGTCCTCGTCACGGCGCAAGCCTGCTGCGAACGACGCCAGAGCACTGGCTTCCGCCTGGTGCAGCCAGCAATCGAGGGTGCTGGCTACCTGATCCTTCACCATCGTTGCAAAGCGGCGGATGAGATCGACAGCGGTGGCGATGGTGGGCGAGCGCTCCAGCAGGGCGGTGACGAACCGGCGGTCGTCGCTGAGTTTGTCGGGTTCGCTGGTCAGAAGGCGAACCGCCCGGCGCGGTGTCGGCGGCTCCGAGGTCCTGCCTGACGCCAGCTTGCGGAGAGCACCCTTTGGTCCGGCAGGTGGATCCTGCCGTCGGCGCTGTGTTGCCCAATCCCGCACGACAGTGTACTGCCCGGCAAAGCCCCGGTCCCGGAGTTCCCGCCATAGTGCTGCAGCGTTATTGCAACCGCTCCGCCAGCGTTCGTCCAGCCAGCCTTTGTACGGATCGAGGATGCTGGTACCGCGATCGGCATGACGCCATGTGGGGGCATGACCGGCCCTCAGCCAACGGCGTACCGTCCTGCGTTCGATGCCGATCGTCCGGGCGATCGCTTTCAGCGACAAACCCTGCTCGCGCAGACGGGAGACTTCAGCGAAGCGGGCATCGCGGCGTTCCTGCGCCGCCCGCGACCGCTGCTCGGTTGTACGCATCGGCCGCTCTGCTGATGAAGCCGGTTCCGGGATCTCCGCAATTGCTGCCGGAACCGCTGGTTGTGCTGCCGCCCGTGCGGCCTAACGCAGCTCGCGGTGATGCTGATCGAGGAGGCTCCGCAGGGCGTCGCTGCCGTTGCGCAGCAGGTGCCATCGGTCCAGGATCTGCGTGGCATTCGGCGCGCCTCGGCTGGCTCCGTCGGCATAGGCGCCGGCCCGGTCGCGAACAACCGCCGAGACACTGGGATGCTCCTTCAGCCACGCCGCCAGAGTGTCGGCACTGCGGTCGGGCAGCAGGTCGATCACCCGCCGGCGCTCCAGATCGCACAGGATCGTGCCGTAGGTGTGGCCCTTGCGCCATGCCCAATCATCCACGCCGAGCACCCTGACCGGTGGGATGGGGTCGGCATCATTGGAACAGATACGGTGCAGCAGCGTCGTGCGGCTGATCGGCACGCCCAAGGTGGCGGCGTGCCGGGCGCCGGGATTGCCGCCCAGCGCCAAGCCGATTGCCCGATGGACCGAGCGCAGGCGGTCCGTCTGGCGTGCCCGCGGGCGGGCAACGCCGGACAACGGTTCAGCGAAGGTTCGCCGCGGACATTCAGGACTGGTGCAGCGAAAGTGGCGGATCCGACGAGCAGAAGCGTCGGATGGCCGAAGCAGGCGATGTCGCCGAGGCTGCGCCAGTAAAAGCCGTGAACCTGCCGCGACGGTGTTCCGCATGTGGTGCAGGGAACTGACTTTGCTGTTGGCTGCGCCCGTAGCGTGATCCGGCAAAAGCCATGGTCGATTTGCTCAAGGACCTCAAGAGTGTCAGGAAAGCCGATTGAATGCAGAGAAATGTGCAAGCGCGAGCTCGGGATGGTGAAGGATATCTCTCATATGGCAATCCTACGTGTCGTAAATACCGGGCTGCTGTCCGAGGGCACCGCTACCTCCGGTTGGTCACACAAAACTTGGAAGAACCGAATTTGACGCCCTGGATGATTTTGGGCAACTGGTTTTCGCCCTGAAGCCGTCGCCAGGTTCTGGATGCTGCCGAGATGAGTTTGAAGACCATGAGGGGAGCATGGCAAAGTGTGGGAGGTGGTGTTGTCGGCAACGGGCGGAGCTGGGCTTGCAGATGCAGTCTGACCTTGCCCCCGTGCAGCGCCTCCCATAGCGCCTGAGTTATGCCGCCAACGTTTCTTGCTGGCGACGCCAATTTTCCTCGAACGCCATCGGGCTTGTGTAGCCCAGGGTAGAATGCATTCTGTTCCGGCTATAGAAGGTCAGCCAGTCAACAACCTCATCTTTGGCCTGGCGCCGGGTTTCGAAGTGCATGCCATGCAGGCGTTCAACCTTCAACGAGCCGAA
>NZ_JCACHA010000949.1:0-6826 GCF_059503625.1 Skermanella sp. | reverse complement strand
TCGGTGATCTTGGTGGTGCTCATGTTACCTCATCATCATAACTGGTGCGGCGGCCTGTTGTCCGTCATGGACGGCAAGCGGCACCCTGGTGTCTGCTGAAATGTAGGGGTGCCCAGTGCCAATGGTCAAGCAGCGGGGCGTTTGACGACGACGCATGTGTGGATTGCGGGGCTAAAGTGACTCCCGTCACTGTGAAACTTCCACCTGAAGCGGCAATCATGTGACATCCGCGATCCACCGTTAGCGCTTATGGAAACCGACGCGGACATGGAAAGCCTCCGGTGGTTTCAAGCGGGCCCTTCGCTCAACCGCGCCGGATGGCTTTCCGTTCCCCAAGCCTGAGCGACTATCGGCGGATGCCTGTTGTAACCACGTAGGTACGCGGCACATGGATGCCCTGACCTTCGCGGAACCGTTCATGGAACGCGACGAAATCCCGCTTCAGCGCCGCTCGCCGGTCGTCGTCCAGGCTGGCGGCCAGCATGCGGGTCGGGCCATAGCCGGTGACGAAGGTGTTCCACGCCGCCTCGCCGCCGGTCTCGACATAGTGGCTGGTCTCCGTCACGATCGTTAGGTCGAACGCCTCGCCCAGCAATGCTTCCAGCCGCTCACGCCGGCCCCAGTCGAACGGCGATACCGCCGGCGGTGCCGCCATGTACGGGCGCATCACGCCGAACATTTCGGCAATGGTGCCGTCGGGCGTCCAGGTGGCAAGGGCCAGCCTGCCGCCGGGCTTGCAGACGCGGGCGAGTTCGGCGGCCGCCGCCTCCGGGCGGCTGACGAACATCACGCCGAACGTCGAGACCACGGCGTCGAAGCTGGCATCCGCCACGGGCAGCGCCTCCGCATCGCCCAAGCGGTAGTCGATGGCGAGGCTGCCGGATAGTTCGCGCGCCGCGTCGAGCAGGCCGGCGGCGATGTCCATCGCGGTGACATCCGCGCCGCGCCGGGCACAGGCCCGCGCCGTGATTCCGGTACCGGTCGCAACGTCCAGGATGCGTTCGCCCGGATGGGGGTTCAGCCGGGCGACGGTCGTGTCGATACCGTCGTAAACGCCGCGAATGATCTCCTCATAGTCCCGCCCACCCGAACTCCACACCGATGCCGCGCGCTCGTTGTGCGGCTGGATGTCGGGCAGGGTGCTGATCTGTCCAGTGCCGATCTGATCGTCCATAACGCTCTCCTCGCTCGAAGAAAGATCCGGTTCTTGCCGGTTTCCGCCGAAGGATCGCCGGGGACCGTCAACCCGGCGTCGGCCGGCGCGTCATCGACACGTCAAAACGCCGTCCCTCTCTTTCGGAGTTACCTCCCTCAGGCCGAAGGGCGTCTGACAACCGATGCCGGCACTGCTATGATCCGCGTGCCATGCACCCTTCTCTTCGGCGCGAGATGAATGGACCGATGCTTCGCGTGCTGGGCGGCTTCAAACTTGCCCGCGCGGACGGGCAGGTGCTGGAATTGCCGGGCCGCAAGGCGCGGATGCTTCTGTCCTTCGTCGCATTGAACGCTCCCCGGCCCGTGTCCCGCGAGCGATTGGCGGGCCTGTTGTGGGGCGATGGCGGCGACCGGCAAGCGCTGCACTCCCTCCGTCAATGCCTGCTGGAGCTGCGCCGCCTCGGTGAGAGGGCAGGGGGCGAGCTGCTCCGTTCGGACAGGGAGTCGGTGGCGCTCGGCCTTCCGGCCGGATGCGTGGACGCCTTGGCGGTCCAGCGTCTGACGCAAGAGGCTACACCCGGCAGCCTTCGGGCCGCTGCCGATATATGCTCAGGCATATTGCTGCCGGGGGCGGAAGCCGGTCTGGAGGATTTCGACACGTGGCTTGCCGGGGAACGAGCCCGTTTCGCCCGGATCGCTGCCGGCGTCTTTTCCTGCCTGACGGCGTCGTGCGAGGCGCAAGGCGACTGGGGTGGTGTCGGTTCGGCCGCCGAGCGCTGGCTGGTCCTCGATCCTGCCTGCGAGGAGGCGCATCGCGCCTTGATGCGCGCCTGCATCGCCACCGGGCGGCGCTCCGACGCCGTCCGCCAATATCGGGATTGCGCGGAGGCCCTCCGCCGCCACCTCGACGCGGAGCCGGAGGCGGAAACCAAGGCTCTTTTGCGCCGCATCCGCAATAGCGACAATGCCGTGCTCCAAGCTTCCGTATCCGTCGCAACGCTTGGAGACGCGCAGGAGCCGGAAGGCAGGATCATGCCCGTCAAGCCGTCGCTGGCCGTGCTGCCTTTCGCCACCCTGGGCGGGCCGGCCGAGGGCGGCGGCTTCGCCGACGCCCTGGCGCTCGACATCCTGTTCCGGTTGTCCCGGCTGCGCTCGCTGTTCGTGATTTCTCACGGCTCGTCCTTCCGCTTCCGGGATGCGTTCGCCGATCCCCACACTATCGGACGCGCGCTCGGCGTCCGCTACCTGGTGACCGGCACTGTCCGCATCCACGGCGGGCGGCTTAGGCTGACGGTGGAACTGGTGGAGACCGAAACCGGGGCCATCGTGTGGAGCGATGTCCTGGACAGGCGGCTGGACGATGTCTTCGCGATCCAGGACGAACTGACTGCCCGCGTCGCCGCCTCGCTGGAGGCCGAGATCGAGACGGCGGAGATCCGGCGCGCCCTGGTGCGGGACCCTGCTTCGCTCGACGCCTGGGGCGCCTATCATCGCGGTCTGTGGCACATGTTCCGCTTCACCCGCGACGACAACGAGACGGCGCGCGGATTCTTCCGGCAGGCGGTCAGGCTCGATCCGTTCTGTGCCCGGGCCCATGCCGGCCTGTCATTCACCCACTTCCAGGACGCTTTTCTCCACCGCACCGCCGATCACGCCGTCGAAACGGACCGCGCCTACCGCTTCGCCGAGCAAAGCGTCGCCCTGGACCAGCGGGATCCGACGGCTCACTGGGTCCTGGGACGGGCGCTGTGGCTTCTGAAGCGGCAGGACGACGCGGTCGAGGAACTGAACATCGCGGTCGATCTCAACCCCAACTTCGCGCTCGGCCACTACACGATCGCCTTCGTCCAGGCGCAGGGCGGCGACACCGCCACGGCGCTCCGCGCCGTCGATCTGGCGCAGAGGCTGAGCCCGATCGATCCGCTGCTGTTCGGCATGCTGGGCGTGAGGGCGCTGGCGTGCCTCAACCTGGGGGAATACGCTCAGGCGGCGGTGTGGGGCGAACGCGCCGCCGGCCGCCCCAACGCCCATGTCCATATCCACGCCATCGCCGCCTTCTGCGACGCGCTGGCGGACCGGCGGGACGAAGCGCGGGCCTATGCCGACAGGATCAGGCAGACGGCCCCGTCCTACCGGTGCGCCGACTTCCTCCTGGCGTTCCGGACGCTGCGGCCATCGGTGGCCGATCTCATCCGCCGCACCGGTCCCGGCATCGGCATTCCGCCATGAGTGGCCTTATACCAAAGGCCGATGAAGCTGACCGCTAACGACGCTCGTGGCGTAGGTCGGGTAAAGCGAAGCGGCACCCGACAAGCAGGCGCGTCTATGTCGGCTGCCGCTTCGCTCTAGACCGACCTACACGGCGAAAGCAATTTCACAGGGCTATCTCTTAGGCGCTTGGTATTATTACGCCCCGGCTTTCGGCGGCAGCGGAAACAGGGTGACGAACCGCTCGGCCAGAGCACGGTCGCCGGAAATCCGCAGCACGCCGGCTGCCTCCAGGGCGTCCAGCGGCTGGCCGCCATAGATCGCCCCGGCGATGACGCGGGGCTCTCCCTCGAAGATCACATCGGTGCCGGCAGGATCCCCCCGCGCGATCTCGATTTCGCCGCCGGCCAGATGGCCGACGAACGTTTCTTCGCCGAGGATCAGCCCGATGCTGGCGTCAATGCCAGCCGACCGCACCGGATCGAGCATTGTGCGCAGCGACAGCAGCAGGGACGCGGCGCTGAACGGCAGCGTCGGGTCATGGGACGGCGAGCGCGCCGCCCAGCGGCCGAGCGCCTGGAAGATCGGCTCGCTCTCGTAGCCCCAGGGAGTCAGCTCGTAGACCTGCGCCGAAGCGGGCGGCGGCAGCTTTCGCTTAGTCAGGACGCCGGCCGCCTCCAGCCCCTCCAGCCGCTGTGTCAGGACATTGGCGCTGATGCCGGGAAGGCTGGCGCGCAGGTCGCCGAACCGCTTCGGCCCCATCATCAATTCACGCATCACCAGCAGCGCCCAGCGTTCCCCGATGAGGTCGAGCGCGTGTGCTGCGGCGCAGGCGTCGTCATAGGTGCGGTGCTGCCGGGTTTCCAGCCGTTGAGTTATTTTTTCTAACTTCATAGTTCACTTTAATAACAGAACCGTGCATGATGGTCAAACAATCAACTGACAACCAGCCAACCGGGAGGACGACCCAATGTCCAGGCTGATCTTCGTCAACCTGCCCGTCGCCGATCTGGCCCGCTCCAACGCTTTCTACGAAGCGATAGGCGCACGCAAGAACGAGCAGTTCAGCGATCACACCGCGACCTGCATGGTGTTTTCGGAAACCATCAGCGTGATGCTGCTGACCCACGACAAGTTCCGCCAGTTCACGCCCAAGGCGATCGCCGACGCCAAGACGACCAGCGAAGTGCTGATCTGCCTTTCAGCCGACAGCCGTGAGGTGGTCGACGATATGACGAACAGGGCGGTTTCGGCGGGCGGCACCGCCGATCCCGGTCCGAAGCAGGATTACGGCTTCATGTACGGCCGCAGTTTCGAGGACCCGGACGGCCACATCTGGGAAATCATGTGGATGGACGTCGCCGCCGCTGCCGAAGCGATGGGCGGCGGGGCCGCCGGAGCGTAAGTAAAAACCAAGACCTTGAGGGAGAAATGCCATGAGCTACATCGACGGGTTCGTCGTTCCGGTGCCGACCCACAAGAAAGCGGAATACCGGGAAATGTGCGCCAGGGCCGCCGAGGTATTCAAGGAGCATGGCGCCATCAAGCTGGTCGAGTGCTGGGGAGACGACGTGCCCGACGGCAAGGTCACCGACTTCAAGGGCGCCGTGAAGGCCGAAGCGGGCGAGACGGTGGTCTTCTCGTGGATCGTCTGGCCGTCGAAGGCGGTCCGCGACGCGGGCCATCCGGAGGTCGTGAAAGATCCCCGCATGCAGTTCGGCGCCGACATGCCCTTCGATGGCAAGCGGATGATCTACGGCGGCTTCGACGTCCTGTTCGAAGGCTGACCCCTCGTTCCCCCTGAGATGGAGAAAATGAGAATGGCGAAAGTCACCCCCTGGCTGTGGTTCGCCCACGAGGCTCTCGAAGCGGCCGAATTCTATGTCTCGATCCTGCCCGACTCCCGGATCGACCGCGTGGTCGATTACCCGACCGATACTCCCGGCGGACCGGCCGGCAGCGTGGCGGTAGTCGAGTTCACGCTTGCGGGCCAGCGCATGGCGGCGCTGAACGGCGGCATGCGTCAGGAGTTCGGCCACGCCATCTCGCTCGCCTACGAGTGCGAGGATCAGGTCGAATTGGACCGTGTCTGGGACGCTCTTCTGGCAGGCGGCGTCGAGGAACAGTGCGGCTGGCTGCGGGATCGCTACGGCGTCGCGTGGCAGATCATGCCGAGCGGGATAGGCGCCATGCTGGGCGACCCTGACCGGACCCGTGCCGCCCGGGCCATGCAGGCGGTGATGGGCATGGTCAAGCTGGATATCGCGGCTCTGAAGCGAGCCTTTGACGGCGCCGATTCCGCATGAGTATTGCTGCGACCCGGTGGAGAGCCCGGTGGAGAGATCGTATGGACGCCGATGAATGGAGTTGAAGCATCAAGCGTTCTTCCAGTCCCTCTTCATATCGAGGCTGGCCGATCAGATCCTTCTGTTCCTGGTCCCGCTCGTGATCTTTCAGATCACCGGAAGCGTCGGCTGGTCCGGCGTGGCGTTCTTCCTCGAAACTCTGCCCCGGTATGTCGCGTTTCCGATCTGCGGCGCCCTGTGCGACCGGATATCGCCCTTGAGGCTCCTGCACGCCAGTCAGGTGTGCAGGGCGGTCGCCTGCTTCGCCGGGATGGCGGCCTATGCCGTGCAGGGCGGTATCTTCTGGCTGATCGCCATTTCGGCGGTCTGCGGCGTGCTGACGTCCCAGGGGCTCATGGCGCGCGAAGTCATGCTGCCGCAGGTCTTCAGCGGCCAGCGGTTCGAAAAGGTGCTGTCCTATACCCAGATCGCCGACCAGTTGGGCATGGTGCTCGGACCGCTGGCCGCCGGTTTCCTGCTCGGCATCTGGCCGTGGGAATACGTCGTCCTGCTCGCGGCGGCACTTTTCCTGGCCGCCGATGCCGCCGTCATCCTGTGGGAACGTGCGGTCCGGCCGCAACTGGCGGAACCGGAGGCGGCTGGCGGACATTGGGCGGCGCCGCTCGCAACGGCCGCCCGGCATATCGTCCGGCTCCCCGGCCTGATCGACGTGGTCGTCCTTGCCGCCGCCGTCAACCTGATCATCGGCGTGACGCTCGCGACATCCGCCGCCATGGTCACGGGAGTCCACGGCCAGACCGAGTTCTTCTACGCCGTCCTCCAGGCGGCCGGCGCCGTCGCCACCGTCGTCATCCTGTTCGGAATAGCGCATACGACCTTGCCGCTCGGCGCCCTCGGCTCGGTCTCCTTTACGATGATCTTCCTGGGAGCCGTCATGACCGGAGCGGGGACGGGACCGTTCCTCTACGCGGCCGGCTTCGTCCTGGTCGTCGGCTTCGACAAGATGTTCAACGTCTATATCCGGAGCCTCCGCCAAAGGATCATTCCCCGGCAGGACTATGGCAAGACCACCGGCCTGATCGTCATGCTGAACAACCTGTCGCGTAATTGCTCACGGTATTGGCTGGTTATGAGCAGTTAGGCGACGGTGAAGGATC
>NZ_JCACHA010000948.1:0-6840 GCF_059503625.1 Skermanella sp. | reverse complement strand
CACCCGTCACGCTGGAAGGGCAGCCCGGCTCCGTCATCGACGGCGGCGGCCGGGGAAACACCGTGACCGTCGACTCGCCCGGCGTGACGCTGCGCCGGTTGACGGTCCGTAACTCCGGTCTCAGCCTGTTCGACCAGAACTCCGGCATCTTCCTTGGCAAGGAAGCAGCCGGAGCGGTGGTCGAGGACAACGATCTGACCGACAATCTGATCGGCATCTATGTCTGGGGCGCTCCCGACGTGCTGGTCGCGGGCAACCGGGTACAGGGCCGGACCGACCTGCGCCGCAGCGAGCGCGGCAACGGCATCCAGCTCTGGAACGCGCCGGGGACCAGGGTCGTCGGCAATACGGTGAACCATGGCCGCGACGGCATCTTCGTCACCACCAGCAAGCGGAACGAGTTCCGCGACAACCGGTTCGAGAACGTCCGTTTCGCGGTCCACTACATGTACACCAACGACAGCGAAGTCAGCGGCAACGTCTCCATCGGCAACGACGTCGGCTACGCGATCATGTTCTCGCGCAACCTCGTGATCCGGAACAACCAGTCGCGCGGCGACCGGGAACATGGACTGCTGCTGAACGCCACCACCAGTTCCCGGATCGAAAACAACCTCGTTGCCGGCCGCTACGCCACGCCGGTCGAGCAGGGTGACAGCGACGACGACATTGCGGACAGCGACGTGCCGCACGAGGTCGGCGGCTTGGCGGAAAGTGCGCGGACCGGCACCTGGAAGTGCGTCTTCGTCTACAACACCAGCAAGAACTCGGTGCGCAACAACCGGTTCGAGGACTGCGAGACCGGCATCCACTTCACCGCCGGATCGGAACGCAACAGCATCAGCGGCAACGCCTTCGTCAACAACCGCACCCAGGTCAAGTATGTCGGGACGCGGGCGCTTGACTGGTCGGAGAAAGGCCGGGGCAACTACTGGAGCGACAATCCCGCCTTCGACCTGAACGGCGACGGCATCTCGGACGAGGCCTACCGGCCCAACGACATGGTGGACCGCGTCATGTGGTCGTTTCCGGCAGCCAAGCTGCTGATCAACAGCCCCGGAATCCAGGTGATCCGCTGGGCGCAGTCCCAGTTCCCGGCGCTGCATCCCGGCGGCGTGATGGACAGCGCGCCCCTGATGGCACCGCCGGATATTCCCCTTACTCCGGAAAGGAAGGCCCAGCCGTGAGCCCGACCATCGAAGTCTCCGGCGTATCCAAGCGCTACGGCGACCAGTACGCCGTCCGCGACGTGACCGTGGCGCTGGGAGCCGGCGAATGCGTTGCCCTGGTGGGGCACAACGGCGCCGGCAAAAGCTCCCTCATCAAGCTTCTGCTCGGGCTGACGACGCCGACCGGGGGTACGATCCGCGTACTGGGCGAAGACCCCGCCGGCAATGCCGCCGCCCGCATCCGCCGCCAGATCGGCTACCTGCCTGAAAACGTCGCCTTCCATCCCGCCATGACCGGGCGGGAGAGCCTGGATTTCTACGCCCGCCTGAAGCGCGTCCCGACATGCTGCAACGATGACCTGCTGGACCGCGTCGGACTGGAGCCAGCGACGCGGAAGCGCCGGGTCGGCACCTACTCCAAGGGCATGCGCCAGCGACTGGGACTGGCACAGGCGTTGTTGGGCGACCCGAAGCTGCTGTTCCTGGACGAGCCGACGACCGGGCTCGACCCGGCATTGCGTCAGGGCTTCTACCGGATCATCGGCGATCTGCGGGACGCCGGCACCACCGTCCTGCTGTGCAGCCACGCGCTGACCGAACTGGAGGGGCAGGCCGACCGCGTGATCGTGATGAACAGGGGCCGAAAGGTCGCGGAAGGATCGCTGGCGACGCTCCGCAGCCTTGCCCAGCTTCCGGTCCGCATCCGGCTGACGGCGCCCGCTACCGGGTTCGCCGCCTTGGAGGGGGAGTTGGCCGGCCTCTTCGATCAATCCGCCACCCGGCTGGCCGGCGGCGTGGTCGAGTTGGTCTGCGCCAACGACGACAAGCTGGACATGGTCCGGCGGATCGCCGGAATCGGCACGCCGCTGGACGACATGGAAATCGTGCAGCCCAGCCTGGACGAGATGTACGCGCACTTCCTGCGGCAGGAGGCCGCCCAATGAGCACCATCCTGATCATCGCGGCGAAGGAAGTCCGCGAAGCGCTGCGCAACCGCTGGGTCGTCGCAATGACCCTGCTGATGGCGGCGCTGGCCCTGACGCTCAGCTTCCTGGGAAGCGCTCCGACCGGCACCATCGGGGCCGGGCCGCTGGAGGTCACCATCGTCAGCCTGTCCAGCCTGACGATCTTCCTACTGCCGCTGATCGCCTTGCTGCTGTCGTTCGACGCCATCGTGGGC
Source organism: Skermanella sp. (assembly GCF_059503625.1). NCBI lineage: Bacteria > Pseudomonadati > Pseudomonadota > Alphaproteobacteria > Rhodospirillales > Azospirillaceae > Skermanella > Skermanella sp. Next base: position 4,491 of record NZ_JCACHA010000948.1, on the reverse strand, counting down.
GAGATCGACCGGGGCACCATGGCGCTGCTGCTGTCATATCCGGTCGCCCGCTGGCAGGTGATGCTGGGCAAGTTCATCGGTCACGCGGCGGTGATTGCCTTCGCCACCACGCTCGGCTACGGCGCCGCCGGGCTGGCGCTGTGGTTCGGCGAGGCCGGGATCGAGCCGGAAAGCTGGCGGGCCTTCGCCGCCATGATCGGGACCAGCGTCATGCTGGGGGCGGCCTTCACCGCCCTTGGCTACCTTGCCAGCACGATCGTCCGCGACCGGGGCACGGCGGCCGGAATCGCTGTCGGCATCTGGCTGGGCTTCGTGATGCTCTACGACATGGGGCTGTTGGGCCTGCTGGTCGCCGACCAGGGCAGGACCATCGATGCCGGCGTGGTCAACTGGCTGCTGCTGGCCAACCCCGCCGACACCTACCGCCTGTTCAACCTGACCGGCTTCAAGAACGTCAGCCTGTTCGCCGGGACCGCGGGATTGGCGAGCCAGGTCCAGTTCGGCGCCCCTGCCCTGCTGGGCGTGCTGGCCGCCTGGATTGCCGGCCCGCTGGCGCTGGCCGCCGTCATCTTCTCGAGAAAGCAGATATGATGCGGAAACCCCTGTCGTCCTTCCTGGCAGCTTTTCTTCTGGCCGCACTGCCCCTGCTGCCGCTGACCGGCTGCAAGGAGGACGAAGCCACCTCGGCACCGCCCCCGCCGCGCGCGATCACGGCGGAAGCCATTGGGCACTATTGCGGCATGACCATGCTCGACCATCCCGGCCCCAAGGGACAGATCGTCCTGATGGGACGGGACAGGCCGGTCTGGTTCTCCTCCGTCCGCGATACCTTCGCCTACACGATGCTTCCGGAGGAATCGCACGACTACCGCGCGATCTACGTCACCGACCTGGAGGCGGCAACCGACCCGGCGCACCCGGACCTCGCCCGATGGACGGAGGCCCGCACCGCATGGTTCGTCGTCGGCAGCGGGTTCGCGGGCGGCATGGGCGATGCCGAGCCTCTGCCCTTCGCGGGAGAAGCGGCGGCCCGCGCCTTCGCCGCCAAGCACGGCGGCGCGGTCAAACGGTTCGAAGACGTGACGGACGACGATATCTTGGCTCCACCGTCGGAAACCGACACCGGGAGCGTACCGTGACCGCGCGTCACACTCGCCGCCGCTTCCTCGGCATCGCGGCGTCGGTCGGCGGAATGGCGCTGCTGCCGCCCTGGAGCGCCCGTGCCGCCGGTTCCGAGCTGCACGTCTGGCGCGGCGTGGCGCTGGGCGCCGATGCCTGCCTGCAACTCCATCATCCCGATCCGGCAGAGGCCGAACGCCTGATCCGCCTTTGCCTCGCGGAAGTCGACCGGCTGGAACGGCTGTTCAGCCTCTACCGTCCCGACAGCCTGCTGGTCCGCCTGAACCGGACAGGAGAACTGGCCGATCCACCGCAGGACATGGTCCGCCTGCTGTCGGAGGCGGCCCGGTTCAGCCGCCTGACCGACGGGGCGTTCGACGTCACCGTCCAGCCGCTGTGGCAACTCTACGCCGAGCATTTCGCCCGCCCCGGCGCCGATCCGGCCGGGCCTCCGCCAGCGGCGGTGGAGGCGGTGCGCTCCCTGGTCGATTACCGCGCGCTTCGCGTCGAAGAGAACCGGGTGTCATTCGCGCGGCGCGGCATGGCGGCGACCCTGAACGGGATCGCCCAAGGCTACATCACCGACCGCGTCGCAGACCGCCTGCGGGCCGAAGGCATGACGAACGTGCTGGTGGACATGGGCGAAGTGCTGGCGCTGGGCCGCCATCCGGATGGGCGTCCCTGGCGCATCGCACTGCGGAGTGGAGATGAAAGGCAACAGAACGAAACGATCGACGGCGTCGATATCGCCGTGGCGGCATCCTCAAGCCGGGCCACGGTGTTCGACCCCGCCGGACGCTTCGGACACATCTTCGATCCGCTTACCGGCGACTGCGAGGCGCGGCCGGTTTCAGTGACGGTCACCGCTCCGGACGCGACCACAGCCGACATAGTCTCGACAGCTCATGCGGCGATGCCGTGCCGGCTTGCGTCGACCATGGCCACCAGCCTACCCGGCCTTGGGGTACGGATCACCCTGGCGGACGAACCGGCCCGATCGTGCGGATAGGAGCCTTGGGCAAACACACAAGCTTCACCGGCAATCAGCGGCCAACGGCAGGCTGACGGGAAACCCGACGGAATCGCCGCACCTCCTCAAGTACAGTGCCTGACGGTGCACGTTCAGACGTGCCGCTGGTCAGCGATACTGAACGGATCATCCGTGGAGGCTGACTATGCGCCTACAGTGTCTGCTCTTCGTTGGGATCCTGGCTTCATCCCCTGTTGCCATGCTTGCAGCTCCCGCATTCGCCGTTCCCGCCTATAGGTTGACCGATCTCGGCACGCTCGGCGGACATGCTGTCGGCGATATGCCGGACAGCTTCGGCGCCGACATCAACAACAAAGGCCAGGTGACGGGAGCAAGCGTCACGGCGTCCGGCTTCATGCATGCATTCCGATGGGACCCCGTGACCGGCATGCAGGATCTCGGTACCCCCGGTGAAAGCAGCATCGGAAGGGGTATCAACGACAACGGTCAAGTAACCGGAAGCGGAGGTAATGGCAGTGCCTTCCTGTGGGATCCGGCGACCGGTCTGCAAGACCTTGGTACGCTTGGAGGAAGCGATGCCTCCGGCAACCGCATCAATGCCGGCGGCCAAGTTACGGGAACCAGCCAGATTGCTCCGGGGTCCTTCCAGACCCATGCGTTTTTGTGGGACGCCGTGGGCGGAATGCGGGATCTCGGCACACTCGGCGGTACCAACAGCATCGGGCTGGGGATCAACTCCCGCGGTCAGGTAACCGGAATGGACGGCAGCGAGGGCGTTGCCCCGCGCGCGTTCCTGTGGGATCCCGTGACCGGCATGCAGGATCTCGGCAACCTCGGTGGATCCAACATATCCAGCTTCGGCAACGACATCAACGACAGCGGCCAAGTGACGGGAGCAAGCACCATCGACGTCGGTCTCCGTGCATTCCTGTGGGATCCGGCGACCGGCATGCAGGATCTCGGCACCTTGGGCGGATTCAACAGTTACGGCGCCGGCATCAATGCTTTCGGCCAGGTGACTGGATGGAGCACCACTGCGACCGGCGGAGGCGGTGCATTCCTGTGGGATCCTGTAACCGGCATGCAGGATCTGAACCGGATGATCGCTCCCGGATCGGGTTGGGTACTTGGGCAGGGATTGGCGATCAACGACACCGGCCAGATTACCGGTTCCGGCACCTTCGGCGGCGTGGAGCGCGGTTTTCTGCTGACGCCGGTAACGGTGACCGAGGTGCCGGAACCGGGATCGCTGGCTTTGATCGGTATCGGTGTCGTTGGATTCGGTCTGCTGCGCCGCCGCGCGAGTTCTGGCCACGCGCGTCCGCAGGCTCCCGGCAGGACCGTCCGGTGACCCAAAGGGCGGTGACAGCAAAGACCAAGCGGTCACGGCTGAAACCCCGGCCATCGGGGCATCTCGCTCCAATCCTTGAATGCCGCTTCGATTGACGCTATATTGCGTCAAGATATGCGTCTCAACGGGTGGCCGAATGGGCTTGGTACAGTATTCCGACGGCGGGTTCTTCGCTCCCGGCAAGATCGCTGAAGCTTTCCGTACGACCAGCGAAGAAGTCGCCCGGACGGCCGGTCTCGGCAGGGATGCCGTCCAGCGCAAGGACCGTGTCCGCTCGGACAGGACCCAACGCCGGCTGCGCGAGATGGTCGAGGTCATCAACAAGGTTGAACCGCGCTTCGGATCAAGCCTGATGGCCTATGCCTGGTACCGCTCCGAGCCGCTCCCCGGATTTTCGGGCCAGACGGCCATGCAACTCGTGCGCAGCGGTCGCGTGGATGACGTGCTCGACTATATCGACGCGGTCGACGCCGGCGTTCACGCCTGAACGCGTGCCGTATCGGGGAAAGCTCTATCGGGCGCTGAATCCTGTCTACGCGCGCGAGCCGCTGTCGGGCCGGGGCGCCGAGCTTTATGGCGGACGGTTCAATCCCAAGGGCCTGCCTGCGCTCTATGCGTCACTCTCGGTGATGACGGCGCTACGCGAAATCAACCAAGTCGGCAATCTCCAGCCCACGACGCTCGTCTCCTATGGGGCCGATATCGAGCGCGTCTTCGACTGCCGGGATGAACACGCCCTGGAGGCGGAAGACATGGATGCCGCTGCGCTGGCCGACAGCACATGGCGCGACCAGATGAAGGCGGGGGGGGAAGCACGAACGCAAGCGTTTGCCAAAAGATTGATTGCCGCCGGTTACCACGCCTTGCTTGTCAGGAGCTTCGCTCCGGGTGCTACCGGAGATGACATGAATCTGGTGCTATGGAACTGGGGCGGGACTGCTCCGGCCCGCTTGATCCTGATCGACGACGAGAACCGCCTGTCGCTATAGACCATCGACCGCCTCGCCGTTGAGGAAATCGGCGTCTGACA
>NZ_JCACHA010000947.1:0-6840 GCF_059503625.1 Skermanella sp. | reverse complement strand
GCTTAGGCGGTGTGGAAGCCGCTGATCGAACAGGTCCGGCCGCGCGGCAAGACGCCACCGAAGGACCTGCGCCGCACGGTCGAGGCGATCCTCTGGCGCCACGAGAACGGCACCAAATGGCGCAGCATCCCGGCCGGGCTCGGCCCATGGTTGCGGGCGGCGCAGTTGTTCATTCGTTGGGCCAAGCAGGGTGTCTGGGAACGCCTGCTCGACATCGCCCAACGGCGTGGTGTCACGCTTGGCATGACCTTTATCGACGGCACCAACATCCAGGCCCACCAAAAGGCGGTGGGTGCGGAAAAAAGGGGGTCTAAAGCAGTGCCCGGGCACTTTGTTGCACGGATAGGCTAAGTCACTGAAAAGGCTTAGCAGTTCAGAATCGGTCGAATACCATAACCGTCTGATTTGATTGGATTCTTACCTGATCTATGCAACACAGTGGCCCACCTTCCAACGGGTTAGGGGGTCAGTAGTGCTGGCGGCAGGCGACAACCTCGATCTGCTGCGCCTCGCCCTTGCCGACGACGCGGTAGACCAGCCTATGTTCCTGGGTAATGCGGCGGGACCACCATCCCGAGAGATCGCCCTTGAGCGGTTCTGGCTTGCCCAGACCCTTGAACGGATCGCGGCGGATGTCTCGGAGCAATTCGTTGAGCCTCACCAGCATCACGCGGTCGGCCTCGATCCAGTGCTGGTAGTCCGCCCAGCCGTTGGGCGTGAACAGCAGGTTCAAGGCTCGATCAGATCATGCTCGGCCGCCAACCCGGCGTCGGCCTGCTGGATGCTTTCCAGCAGGCGCGCGGCGTTCCTGGGATTGCTCAACAGGTGGACGGTCTCCTGCCACCCGGCGAACTCCTCCTCGGATAACATGACGACATTGCCCTTGCCGCCCTGTCGGGTGACCACCAGAGGAACCCGGCCATCGACGACCGCATCCATGTGGCTCGCCAGATTGGCGCGGAACTCACTGTAGCTGACATGGGCCATGCCGCCCTCCTGCTGCCTTGTACAAATATATGTACAATGAACGACGTCGCCAAGCTAGATCGCGCCAATGGCCATCGATCACGCTTATGCCGGTGAGATCGGGAAACGTAGGCCAGTTGTGGGTTAAGCCAAACGCCTGGGCTACCGCCGAAAAGGCCTAAGAGTGCATGCCTTGCCATGGAGGCCGGCGGCTTAGGCTGAACCTGGGTCAGCGACCGCCATGGTCTGCGGATCGTTGACATCGCCGGGTGACCAACCTGCGGAACGGCCAAATGGCGTTGGTGTGGGTCCGCGATCGCGTTTCCGGGACCAATGGCCGCATTGTCAACGTCAGTGCCAAAGTCGCGGAGTTCTTGGGCGTGCGGCGCGGCGGCGTCTTGCCTGTGACGGTGGCGCCGCTCGCGGTCCCTCAGGCCGACGGCGGCGTCCGGCTGGGTGCGGGAACCGGCCTCGCTGACCATCGAGCCTACGTCACCGGTGGTGGTGACCGCCGGTAACTGAATCTCATCCCCACTTCAGGACAACCTCGGCGACCTCCCCCTGTGTCGGACGAGTTGTCGCGTGCTTCGGGCTAATCGAGACCTGCGGCTACGGCCATGAAGATGGCCGCCAACGGTGCCGGCCCTGCTGCGTTCCAAGGTCAACCCCGTGAGGTCTCGATGATCCGCCACCCGACTCTTGACCAGCCCCCGCCGCGGCACGCCGCACCGGACCTACGGTCCCCTGCCCGGCTGGAGATCATCGCCGATCTTCTCGACAGCCGCTGGCGCATCCCGGGCACCGGCATCCGCTTTGGGGCGGATGCGCTCCTGAGCCTGTTGCCCGGGCTGGGGCCGGTCGTGTCCACGGTGATCTCCGGCTACCTGATCTTGGAGGCACGCCGGCTGGGCATCTCAACCGGGACGGTGCTGCGCATGATCGGCAATGTGGGGCTGGATGGCCTGATCAGTTCGGTGCCGGTGGCGGGTGCGGTCGGCGACGTCTTTTTCCGCGCCAACCGGCGCAACATGGCCCTGCTCCGGCGGCATCTCGCCCGGCCGATGTGATGGCCGGACCACGGCTGGCCCGCAGCAGGCGGCCTTCTATACTTGCGCCATGAGCGTCCTGAAGATCGCCCGTATGGGCCACCCCGTCCTGCTCGAGCGGTGCCAACCCGTCGCCGATCCTGGCGCGCCCGAAATTCGCCGACTGGTGCGCGACATGTTCGACACGATGGAAGACGCGCCCGGGGCAGGCCTCGCCGCGCCGCAGGTCCACGTCCCGCTGCGGCTCTTCGTCTTCCGGGTGCAGCCGCACCGCTCCACGGGAGCGCAAGGCGACGCCGTCGTCGGCAACACCGTGCTGATTAACCCGGTGGTCGAACCGCTCGGGGAGGAGATGCAACTCCGCTGGGAGGGGTGCCTCTCGATCCCCGGGCTGCGCGCCGCGGTGCCATGCTTTATGCGCGTGCGCTACTCGGGGGGGGACTGTGAAGGGCGCCCGATCACTGCCGAGGTGTGCGGCTTCCACGCTGGCGTCGTTCAGCACGAGAACGACCACTTGGACGGCATCCTATACCCGATGCGGATGAGCGATTTCCACCAGATGGGTTTCCACGACGAGATCGCCCGGGCGGAGGAACTGGCGCTGCGGCTGGGCGCGATTCGGTCGGAATGGGCCGACGCGTCCAGCCGCACTTGAGCGGCTGGCGGTCTTCCACAAGGAGCCGGTTTCGCCGCGGAACATCCTGCACTGGCTGCCTTTGCTCAGCCGCGCGTGCGCACAGCCATCACAACGCGGCACCCCGATGCAGGACAATTCGCTGGCGAGAGGCCGCGTCAGCTGAAATGCGCGGTCAGTTCCTTGTCGGGCAGGTTCACGTAATCCTTGCTCATGGTCTTGTTGACCATGCCTGCCGCTTCCTTGCTCAGCCCCTCGCGGATGCCGTGCAGCACCTGGGCAGAGGCGGCGATGACGAGTGAGGCCGCCTGGCCGCGGCGCACCGCCTCGTTCAGGTAATCGGCCACGGCCTTGGCAAAAAGTGCCTCCGACTAGTCCTTGGGGTCAGATTTCGGCGCCTTTAACTGGCTCACGCCGGAGTCCGCGTTCTCCACCGCATTCGCCTTGCCCGAGGCATCAAAGCTGTGCTGCGTGCGGAGGCCGTCATCGGTGTGGACCAGGACGCGAGCTCTGCCGCCATCCGCCACCACGTACCAGGTATGATCGGGTTTGCTCATGTTTATTCTCCGCTCTTCCCGACCCAAATGGTCTGGCAAGGGGTTGAACGTGTCACCCTACCTTTCGATGTTATTCCACATGGCATTTGTAGATATTCGCGCGCCTTCGCTTGGAGACTGGGTCGACTTTGAGAGCTCTGGCCTTCACCGCTCTTGCCGTAACGCCAGATCAGCGACGAGCGGTTTTAAGCGCAAAGAAAGTGTCCGGCCCGAGCAACGCAAAACCGTCAGCCTGTCCCCGGGTGCGCCTGGGCTGGGAGGATGGCAATGGGCTGGATCTCAATGAGCAAGAACGACCTGCATCGCTTCGAGGTTCTGAGCGAGGTGGTCTGTAGCCGCCGCAGCGTTGTCTCGGCGGCGGAGATGGTGGAAATCAGTCCACGCCACGCACACCGCGTGCTGAACCGCTTGTGGGAGGGCCGACCCCGTAGCCCTCGCACACGGGGACCAACTGCGCCTGTCCAACAACCGCCTGTCCGGGGATTAGCTCCAAAAGGCTCTGGCGATGATCGGCGAGCGCTACAGTGACTTTGGTCGGGCGCAAGCGGCAGAAAAGCTGGCCAAGTGATGCCGTTGGACAAGCCATTAAGCCGCGCCGCAAGCTCTCGCTGCACAAATAGTGGCATAACGCGAGGTCGCTATACATTTTTCCCTTTTTGGCTATCAGCGGAGAACCAAAACCTTTCCCAAAAGGGGTGGCCGGTCAGTTTAAGGTGGCGGCAGGCATAGCGATCGAATGCGGCTTGCGCGATCCGACACAATTGCCGTCACGATCACCGCGCTATAGCCGCCTTTTCTTCCTCTAGCGCTGTGTCACGTGCGGCTATTACAAATGCAGCGCCAACATTGGGGGGACGGGGGATGGCGAAGGGAGCGGCCGCTGCTGCGGCACCAGCACAGGCAGAAGTTAGACGCGTCAAACATCTGCCGCTGCCAGCGCAAGCTGCTACCAAGCGCCCTAAGTGGCTGCTGGTGGCCAGCGGCAAAGGTGGGTCAGGCAAGACCAGCACCAGCCTTAATCTTTCCGTTTGCGCCGCACATGACGGTCGGCGCGTGGCAATGGTGGACCTCGATCGTCAAGGCACGCTGTCGCGCTGGTACGAGCGCCGCCCCAATGAGGCGCCGGCGCTGACACTTTGGCATGGCCCGATGAGCGACGCCGCCAAGGCGCTCGCCGACATCGACCAACTGCCGGACATCGACCTCGTCGTGGTGGACACGCCGCCTGGCCTTGATGACCATCCTGACGCCTCCCGCCTGCTGGTCGCCCGGGCCGACTTCGTACTGGTTCCGACCACGCAGGGAACCGCAGACATTGATTCCGTAGTGGAGTGGATGAAGTTTCTCAAACGGGAGCGGGCGAAGGCCGGATTTTTGCTCAACAAGGCGCAGCGCTCGCATACCCGCTACCGCACCGCCAAGCTGCGGCTCAACCGAAGCGGGGCGCTGTGCCCAGTCGATGTTCGGCTACTGGATGATATCGAAGCGACACACGACCACGGCGTCGGTGTGATGGAAATCCGCAAGAGCCGGGGCGCCGAGGACTTCGCTGCCGTGTGGGACTACGTCAAACAGCAGCTTGGGATGGATGACCAATGAGCGGCTTCGTCCTAAGGCCCTCCGCGCGCCGCCGCACCGAACCGCTTGCCGCCCTCCCAGAACACAGCGATCAGCGTCGCGAGCGCCTCCTTAGCAACCACGTCAAGCAATGCGCCGACCTTGCAGAGTATGTTGAGGAGATCGACAAACTTTGGGGCGAAGCTCAGGAGAAATTCCTGACCATCGGCCGCTACCTGCTGCAGGCGAAGCTTACGCTACCTTACGGCCAGTTTGAGACCATGGTGGCGACGCAGTTACCGTTCGGGAAGAACATCGCCTACCAGCTCCGCTGCGTCGCCCAGGCGGTCGATCAGGACCGGCTGGACGCTGCCGAAGTGCCGCGCAGCTACAACAACGCCTTTCGGCTGGCGCAGATGAAGCCGCCGCTGCTGAAGCGCGCGCGCGAGGCCAATCTGGTGCGCCCCGACGTGACGCGCCGCGAGATCGACGAATTTCTCGATGTAGTCGCATCGGAAGTCGAGCGGGGCCGACCCGAGGCGGAGCGCACCGAGCGCGAAGCCGCCGCGCTGCGCAACCGCATCACCAGGCTCGAGGACGACTTGGCCGAGGCGAAGCGTCGGCTTGCGGAGTTGCTTGCACCCCGTGATCTGACTCTTCCGGGCGAGGCGGAGGCGGCAGCACCACCGCGACGAGGCAAACCGCGCTGACAGAGAACCACTGGATGCGCCACGCTGTGCCTGGTCTGGTACCTTGAATTGCTGCATCTGGCGCTCTTGCCGTCGCGTTGGCCGATGGGAATTCTCGGACCCATTGTTCAGGTAAGGGCTGGTTCGATGCCGCACCTTGGGTAGGATCTCGCGCTGCGCCACACCCTAGCTGCGCAGCCCATCGATGACGACGCGCCGTGGCTCGAACTCGAGACCGGCCGGCAGGTGCTTGAAGAAAAGCTTGGCCGCAGCGGCGTTCCTACGCGGATGTACTAGGATGTCGAGCACACACCGCGTTGGTCCACAGCTGGCGCGAGATACAGCGGCTCGCCATTTATCCGCAGGGACACCTCATCCATAGGCCAAGTGTCGTCAGGCCTTGGGCACCGCCAACTCAGCTTGCAGGCGATGTCGCCACCGAACTTCAGGCATCACTGCCGGACGCTCTCATGGGTGATACTGATGCCCAGCTTGATGAGGATGAGCCCCACGTCTCGCAGACTCAGCCCGAAGACGTGGTAGAACCACACCGCATGACTGATGATCCCTGCCAGGAAGCGGTGTCCAGGGTAGGTCGTGGGCTCTGGCATCATCTCACAAGCAGAGCCGCACCATTTCATTCGATGGCGCGGCCGCGAAGTTGGCAATGCCCGAGCATTGCGAAGGCGACGCTGAGAGGCCAGCATCTCATGTCGATGCCCATTGCCTCATCGATCAAATCTGCCGTCGAACCAATCTATCCCAATCTTCGCCATCAGCACGTTCAGTGTGGCGCCGCCAAGGCGTGCCAACACCTAGCCGCCGAGTTGCGTGTTCCATTCCGGAGCGGGACCATAGCTAAGCCCCCGACCCCTATCAGCGCAACCCCACCTAGTGGCATGCCTTCTCGCCGAAGCGACGAGATCGAGGCCGGCCGCAGGTTGCGCGAGAACCGGCGGGCGCCTGGCGATGGTGTAGGCCTAATTCTCGGAAAGTGCGTCACCCTACGGCCATCCGCGCGTTGAACTATTGATCCGGCTTGGGCGGTCTTGGAGGCAACTAATTCGGCCCAGGTTGGGGTTATGAAGCATGTGGACATGCGCAAGCTGCCGGCGGCGGCGCAAGAGGAACGCCACGACAGGTGATCGGGCTGCGGCAGGCCGGCCTGACCTATGGTGCGATCGCGGCGCAGGCTGGGCAGACCCAGACCGGGGTGTTCGACATCTGCAAGCGGTATGCCGAACGGGGTTCGGCTGGGTTGAAGACCGGGCAGCGCGGGCCCGACCCGGGGTATGGCCGGCTCCTCACGGCCGAGCCGGAGGCGGAGACGCCGGACCTGATCCGGCGCCACCCGCCTGACGAGTTGAACCTGCCGTTTGCGCTTTGGAGCC
>NZ_JCACHA010000946.1:0-6847 GCF_059503625.1 Skermanella sp. | reverse complement strand
ACCAACTACTTCGCCGCCGCAGGTTACGATGCAGACCGATCGAAAACTGCTCTAGTAACTGTAGAAGGAAAAATCACTGAAGGTCGAGTTTCATATACGATCACGCCGGCAATTGTGCCCGATAACCAAGCTCAATATCGCATCAGATTTTTACCTTCAGCCGGATCGGATCAAGACGTAAATCTTCAAGTCGACAGAAATGGGCTTCTTACCTCTGCTACAGCCAATGCAACCGACCGAACTGGAGACATTCTTGTCGAGTTGGCTCGAGCAGCTGGTGGTGCGACGGCTTTGGTACCGTTCGCCGCTGGAGCGTCTCCCTCTGCTGAAGACGTACGGTATCCCTTCGTGAAAATCTATAATCTCGAACAGTTAATAGAAGGCCAAATCTTGCCGGATGGAGCCTCAATGAAAATAGACAGTTCATGGGTGCCTGAGCTTTCTCGACGCGTAATTCCGCCATGCAACTACTCTGTTTGCTTTCGGAGCCCGGTTATCGTTCGCGCAACGGTTGCCGCGTTGGATGGGAGACGATCTACAGATTTTTCCTTTATTGCGGCAAACCCCTATAGAACAGAAGGCATCGATCTTCGAGCAGCGGCGCTAGTTACTAAATCTAATGCAGTCACTTTCACAAATGGCATGTTAAGTAGCGTTGTAATTAATCAGCCAAGCAGCCTTTTAGCTTTGGCAAAACTGCCTTATGCAATGATGAAGGCATTTTTATCAGCAATTGGCGAGTGTTATCCATTCGTGTTACGAACACACAGTCTGAAGGAAATTTGGTCCAACAACAGGTTAATCTATTAAATCAGCTTAAAGCGCTGATCGATGCTCAGCAAGCATTAGATCGTACGAGGAGCCCTGCTCAAGCTGTTTTGGGGACGGGCTCTGCGCCACCGTAGGCTCCGTGGCACCGTCAAGTTGTTGGGGCGAGACTGGCTGAATTGGCTAGCCGAGGGCCGATGCAGGATTGGAGTTCAGGCCGCGGCAGTGACCTCGCTGACGTCGGCCCATGCTTGGAACGCCCGCGCCCTTGCGGCTCGGTGTTCACTGGCGGTGACGTGGTCGCGGCGGAGATGGAAGAGGTTGGAGATCTGATCGTGGGCGGAGAGAAAACGCTGTACCTGCCGGGCTGACTTGAAGCGCTTCATCTGCCGCTCTCGTCGTCGCGTCGGCTGGTGTGAATTCTCGGCCCGGTTGTTCAGGCCTTTGTGCTGGCGGTGCTCGACACCGGGCATCACCTCCCGCTTGGCGGCGCCGTAGCTCGGCAGCTTGTCAGTAATCATGACGCGAGGCGCCCGGCATTGCCGCTTCAGCAGCTTGCGGAGCAACCGCTTCGCCGCCCTCTTGTCGCGCCGGCTCTGGACCAACACGTCCAGCACCATCCCGGCCTGATCGACGGCACGCCAGAGCCAGTGCTTCGCCCCGGCGATCTTGATAGCCACCTCGTCGAGGTGCCACTTGTCTCCGGCGCGGGGCAGTCTCCGCCGGATCCGGTTGGCAAACTCCTGGCCGAACTTGAGCGCCCACTGCCGCACGGTTTCATGGCTGGCCACGATGCCGCGCGCCGCCAGCATCTCCTCGACCATGCGCAGGCTGAGCGGGAAGCGAAAGTATAACCAGACCGCCTGGCTGATCACCTCGGCGGGAAACCGATACCCAGAGTAGGGCGACTCGGCGGCTGGTGAAACCATCCGGAGCCACTACCGGACCAAGGTCCGCCCGCCAAGCCGCGCTCAACTTGACGGTGCCCCTGACTGTACTCGCACAAACTCCGCGTCTGGTATCGGGGCTTGGGCCGCCCGCCCTGTACCGCTTTCTTGCTCATGCACCACTACTCGCAGGGTTTCTGCAACAACGCCCGCCAGGGGTGGTATGAGCCGCCCGGCGGTGGCCCCCCGGCAACCCGCGTTTCAGATGTTGCAGATAGGATGGCGAGCGCCATATGATGGTCTGGAAACGGAGCCGACCATGACCGCCAACCTCCTCGAGTACGTCATGCTGCCCGAGGCCGCCCGGGCCGGGGCCCCCGCGCCGCCGGCGCCCAGCGACGACGAGCGCATCGAGGTCGTGGTCCGCCGCGGGGATGGCACCGCCGAGGCCTTGGCCTTGCCCCCGGAGGCTGCGCGGGCGGTCCGCGCCGTCCTCGACCGCCTCTACGCCGGCGGCAAGGTGGCGGTGCTGGGCGAGGACGCGGAGCTCACGCCCAATGAGGCGGCAGAGGTCCTCGGCATGTCCCGCCCGCTCGTGGTGCGGCGGATGGACACGGGGGACCTACCCTTCCGTCACGTGGGCTCCCACCGGCGCTGCCGGTTGAGCGACGTCCTCGCCTTCAAGGCCAAGGCGGACGACCAGCAAAGGGCGCTCGACGCTCTGGCGGCGGACACCGAGGACCTCATGGAGAACCATGGTCTCTGAGCCGCGGGTCCCGGTCGTCGTCTACGACGCCTGCGTCCTCTACCCGCTCAACCTCCGCAACGCCGTCGTCCAGTGCGCGGTTGACCGGCTCGCACGGGCGCGCTGGAGCGACGACATCCACGAGGAGTGGATTCGGAACCTCCTCGAGGCCAACCCCGGCCTCGCGCGCGAGCGGCTCGAGCGGACGCGCCGCCTGATGGACCGGGCGCTGCCCGACGCCCTGGTCGCCGGCCACCGCCGCCACATCCCGGCGGTCTCCATGCCCGACCCGAAGGACAGGCACGTCGTGGCGGCCGCCATCGAGGCCGGGGCGGAGGCGGTCGTGAGCGCCGACCGCCACTTCCGCGACGGGGACCTGCAACCGCATGGCCTGGCCGTCTGGCGGCCCGGCGACTTCCTGATGCGGCTGTACCGCGCCGACCCCGAGGCGACGGTCGCCTGCATGGCGAACGCCCGGCGCAACCTCCGTCGCTCGGCGCCGACCGCGGCGGAGTTCGTCGCCGGCCTGCGCCGGACCGGCAAGCTCGACGAGTTCTGCGGCGCCCTTGATCGGCACCTGAGCGATCTCTGACGGCCATAGGCGGCACGGCCGCCCCCCGCCGCTACGCGGCCATCTTGGGCATGAAGTCCCGGTAGTCGCGTGGGCAGCGCGCCCAGGCTACCGAGCAGCCGGTCGAAGCTGGTGTGTCGACTGTTGCGCCGGCTCCAGCGCCAGGCGAACTCGTCGAGGTGGGCCTGCAGGTGCGGCCGCCGGAAGCCGTGGAAGGTGCCCGTCCCCCAGCGCTTGAGCAGCGAGAACACCCGGTGCGTCCAGGGCATCAGCACGTGGGCCGCCATCTTGTCGACCACCTTCGGGCGGTGGTCGTACCTGCGCGCCAGCGACTTGTACGCGGGCAAGCCGTCCGTCAGCAGCCCGGACTTGGGCGCCACCGTCCGACGCACGAAGGCGCCGATCTTCTCCGTCGAGTAGTCGGGCAGCACGGCCAGCCGGGCGCGGCCCGGCCGGCCCTCCTCGTCAATCTCCACGGCGCCGATCAGCGCGATCTTGCTGACGTAGCTCCGCCCGCGCCTGTCGGCCGTATCGTGCCCGCTCAGCTGCGGGTCCGCGTCATCCGCCACCTCGGTAAGCCTCGCGCGAGCCTCAAACAGCGGCACCCGGCGAACCGTCGGCGCAGGTGTTCCAAAGGGCACACCCTTCGCCCTGGCGGCGCTTGAGCACGACATCCATGTTTCGGTCTCGCCTGATGGCACGCGAGACCGACACTTTCTGCCGAACGGGATCAGGTGGGTGGTGGAGCGCCTTTTCGCCTGGCTCAGCCGCTATCGCCGGCTCAACATCGTGTACGACCGCGCACCCGACCTCTTTGCTGCGCACGTCCGGATCGCCATGATCTCCATCATCTCACGTCGGCTCGTCGCCGAAACCCAGCCGCAGTGAAGGATCTATTCGCGTACAGCGTCTTAAACGGCCATCATCCGGCCGTCGAGCCGTCGAGCACGAACATCTTGTAATCCTCGCCTTTCTGCGATAGGGAGCGATACGTTCACCCTATTCGAATTCTCTTCCGCCGAGACGTCATAGCTTGGCCTACTATCGCATAAGTGGAATGTATTGCTTAGCGCCCTCCACCTGCTTAACTTCTTCCAATCTTCCGTCATGACGCCGAGCATGGATCTGCATGCCTGACCAAACGTCGAACGATTCACCCAATGCATTAAACGTAATAAATCGCAATCCCGCATAGGAAACGCCAGATTCTGAAAGACTTTGAATGGGAAGATGGAGCTCAATGACTCGGACTTCTTGAGGGGAGATGACAAAGGGAAGGGCATCAAGCGCAGCAGGCGGATCAAAAAAATTCTGTCCGCTCTGTAGATTTACTGACGCCCCAGTCTCGTATCGAATCTTCGATATAACTGCTTGACGATTTCCGCGGTTCACCAGTACGACCTGCGCCTGAACATTTCCACCGCGGGCGGAAATTTCGCTGATTCTTGCGATAACCTCATTATTTATCATGAAGTTTGTAATGTAGAAATTTACTCCCGAGATCATCAAGGCGATCAGTGAGAGTGTTATAGTTAAGAGATCTTTGATGTTCATCCAAGAAACCCCCGTGGACGTTGTCACCTTCTCTGGCTGGCGGGAGCGAGACGGACGAGCCCCGCTGGCCGGCATTGCCAAGTTGTCGGCCTTTACCCGGAACGAAGCGGCTGGGCCAAGCTGGGTTGATGATGCCCGAGCTCGCCACCTATCCCGGATACCGCTTTCCGACCGAGATCATCAGCCATGCGGTGTGGCTCTATCACACGTTCAGCCTAAGTCTGCGCGAAGTCGAGCCGCTCCTGGCTGAGCGGGGCATCAGCGTCACGCATGAAAGTATCAGGAACTGGTGTCTGACATCCGGCGGCACCTTCGCCCGAAAGCTGCGTCGGCGCAGACCGAAGCCGGGCGACACCTGGCACATCGATGAGGTGTTCCTGAAGGTTAAAGGTGTGCTGCATTACCTCTGGCACGCAGTGGACCAGCACGGCGTCGTGCTCGACATCCTGGTGCAGAGCCGGCGGAATACCACCGCGGCAAAACGCTTCTTCAAGCGCCTGCTGGCTGGTCTGAAGTTCAAGCCCAGCCGCATCGTCACGGATGGGCTGCGCAGCTACGGTGTTGCGCAGCGTGAGCTCTTTCCCGAGGTCAAGCATCGTTCCACCCGCTACCTGGTTGCGTTGCAAAGTTTGCGGCAAGTCGCAAAAGGGCCGCGACAGGCTTCGATTCAGGCGGCGACTTGAAACAGCTCAGCGACAAAGGTGGCTTGGGTACGCATCTCGCGTCCGCCAACCTTCCGCACCTGCTCCTTCCTGATCACCGTCATCGCCTCGTAGCCTGCCAGTGTTCGTCGCACCGTGTGGAAGCTGCCGATTGTAGTGCTGCATCTTTCTGGCCCATCGGAAATTCCTCGCCTGCCGCTAGCGCCCACACGCAGTTGCTGCCGAGCCGGGCGTGCGCAACGAAACGCGGACCTTCGGCGCCAAGGTAGCGTACGGCCGAGGCCTCGTCGGCAGCGAGGAGGGCCGCTGATCCTCCATCGTCTAGCCCCAACACTATGGTGCTACCTGAATCTAGCCCTCTCCTGCGTAAAAGGCGCAGGGCGCCGAAGATGTCTGGCAGCAACTCCAACGGCAATGGCGCGGGCGGAGCCGCGGCGCTGTCTGCCGAAACCCCACGAGGAGTATGGACGTCTAATTCCAGAACGACCGCGCCGTTAGCGAGCAGTTGAGCGACAAGCCGGTCACGCCATGGTTCCGCCCCGGGCTGTTCGGCGACAACCACTACCGTGGGATTACCTGGGCACCAACCCGCCGGAACGGTCAACAAGCCGGGGATAACATGGCCAGCAGCTTTGACATCGAGCAAGGCGGGATCAACCCACACAGCGTCGATCTGCTCAGGCTCGCCAGACATCGCCCGAGACGTGTCTGTGCTCGTTCGGCAGGTCACCAGGTTGATGCTTAATGGGCCCGGGCTCTGAGCATCAAGCTGACTCAGCGTATTCGGTACTGGCAAACCTGCGTCGATTGGCGCGCCGTTCAGGATACGAACCACAGCCGTGGCAAGCAAGAGCCCGATAGCCACGCCGATCGCGGCGATGGCAACGGTCAGAGGAATGGGCCTTCGACGCCGTGTGTTAGCGGCAGTCCTAAGTGGAATGCGAAGCGCGGCGCTCTGGCCGTGCTGGATGGAAGAGCCGGGCATGCTCCCTCCAAAAGGTCGCGTCAGCCTTGCAACCCACGCTACGCCCGTAGCGAGGCTGAATGAATGAAGCGCAGCTGAGAAATATCACAAACTTGGCATTCGGATGGTCGGGATGCGCGTCTAGCAAATCAACCGTTGTGGCCGAGTGCTTCCGTATGTGTGTCTTGAGGCAAGCAAAGGTAGCAAAAACTGGAGTGCGTCATGTCGCTCCGAAATGCGATCGTGTCCGTATTATTACCGTTTGCTGTAGGATACTACCTCTCCTATCTGTTTCGAACAATTAACGCACTGTCATCTTCAGCGCTCGGAGCCGACCTGCACTTCGGTGCGGCCGAGCTCGGGTCACTCACCTCGGCCTACTTCTTTACCTTCGCAGCTATGCAGCTACCCATCGGGATCGCCCTCGACCGCTTCGGACCGCGGCGCGTTCAGCTGGCCTTGATGCCGGTCGCTGGGGCCGGTTCGGCGCTGTTTGCTGTCGCCGACAACTTCTCCCTTCTGCTCCTCAGCCGCGCACTCATCGGGCTCGGCGTTGCCGCTGCCTTGATGGCTGGCCTCAAGGCGCTTGTGCTGTGGTTTCCAAAGGAGAGGCTGGCTTTGGCAAACGGCTGCTACATCATGCTAGAGCACTTTGATGTTGCTTGGAATCGCGCGTTCTGATTCGACGCTGTTGAT
>NZ_JCACHA010000945.1:0-6854 GCF_059503625.1 Skermanella sp. | reverse complement strand
AACATTCTTTACGTCGTCATGCCGCCGGCAAGCTCCGGCTGAGCGGCTTCGCCCGAAGCCCTTGCCGACCACGATTTTTCTAACCGGCTCGTTTTTTCTCAAGAGGAACCGATGATCAAGCTGCGCATCAATGGCCAGGAGAAGCAATTCGACGGCGACGGCGAGATGCCGCTGCTGTGGTACCTGCGGGACGAACTGGGTCTGACCGGCACCAAGTTCGGCTGCGGCATTGCCGCCTGCGGCGCCTGCACCGTCCATCTCGACGGCGAAGCCATAAGGTCCTGCCAGACGCCGATCAGCGCCGCCGAAAACGCTTCGGTGACGACGATCGAGGGTTTGGACCCGCAGGGCAACCACCCGCTCCAGAAGGCGTGGCGCGACGTCGCGGTGCCGCAGTGCGGCTATTGCCAGTCCGGGCAGATCATGCAGGCTGCCGCCCTATTGAAGCAGACGCCGTCGCCGACCGACGAGGAAATCGACACCGCCATGTGGGGCAACATCTGTCGCTGTGGCACCTATACGCGCATCCGCACGGCGATCCGCCAAGCTGTGAAGGGAGCGTGACATGACCTCGTTGCTGAACACCCCAGTGACCGAAACGGACACCTCCCTCACCGGTGAAGGCATCACCGGCGAGGGTATCACCAACGTCAGCCGGCGCGGTCTTCTCAAGGGCATCGTCGCCGGCGGCGGCCTGGTGCTGGCCGCCCGGATCATGCCGGTCGGCCGGCCGTTCGCCCAGACCGCGACGGCCTACGGCGCCGCCGCCATGCCCCATGGCACGGTCAACGCTCCCAGCGCCTTCATCTCGATCGCCAAGGACGGGACGGTCACCATCGTCTGCCACCGCTCGGAGATGGGCCAGGGCGTCCGCACCGGCATGCCGCAGATCGTAGCCGACGAGCTCGAGGCCGACTGGAGCCGGGTCCGCGTCGTAAACGCCACCGGCGACGAGGAGAAATACGGCAACCAGGACACCGACGGCTCGCGCAGCACCCGGCACTTCATGCCGGCGATGCGCGAAGCCGGCGCCAGCGCCCGCATGATGCTGGAGCAGACCGCCGCCAAGCGCTGGGGCGTCGATTCGTCCGAAGTGTCGGCCAGCAACCACGAGGTCGTCCACAAGGCGTCTGGCCGCAAGCTCGGCTACGGCGAGCTGGCGGAGGAAGCGGCGACCCTGGAGGTCCCGGCCAAGGACCAGATCAGGCTGAAGACGCCCGACCAGTTCCGCTATATCGGCAAGGGGCTGCCGCTGGCGGACGGCTTCGACATCACGGTCGGCAAGGCCATGTACGGCTTCGACACCTGGATGGAGGGCATGAACTACGCCGTGGTCGCGCGGCCGCCGGTGTTCGGCGGCAAGGTCGCGTCGCTGGACGATTCCGAAGCCAAGAAGATCCCCGGCGTCCTGAAGATCGTCAGGATCGAGGGCACTCCGGCCCCCGCCAAGTTCATGCCGCTGGGCGGCGTCGCCGTCATCGCGAAGAACACCTGGGCCGCGATGAAGGGCCGCGACGCCCTGAAGATCACCTGGGACGACGGACCGCACAAGTCCTACGACAGCGAAGCCTACCGCGCCCGGATGGAGGAAACCGCCCGCAAGCCGGCCAAGGTCGTGCGGAACGAGGGCGACGTGGACGCGGCGATGGGCAAGGCCGCGAAGAAGCTCGATGCGGAATACTACATTCCCCATCTGGCCCAGGCCCCGATGGAGCCGCCCGCGGCCACCGTCCGGATCAAGGACGGCAAGTGCGACGTCTGGGCCTGCGTCCAGGCGCCCCAGGTCACCCGGACCGACATCGCCGAGAAGCTCGGCATGAAGTTCGAGGACGTCACCGTCCACGTGACGCTGCTGGGCGGCGGCTTCGGGCGGAAATCCAAGCCCGACTTCGCGGTTGAGGCCGCCTTGCTGGCCAAGGAGATGAACGGCGCCCCGGTCAAGCTGCTGTGGACCCGCGAGGACGACATCCGGCACGGCTACTACCACACCGTCTCGGCCGAGCGGCTCGAAGCCGGGATGGATGCCAACGGCAAGCCGGTCGCGTGGCTGCACCGCAGCGTCGCTCCCAGCATCGTGTCGATCTTCGCCCCCGATCCCAAGCACCAGGGAGCGTTCGAACTGGGCATGGGGCTGGTCGACGTGCCGTTCGACATCCCGAACCTGCGCTGCGAGAACGGCGAGGCCGAAGCTCATGCCCGGATCGGCTGGTTCCGGTCGGTGTCGAACATCCCGCACGCCTTCGCCGTCCAGTCGTTCGCGGCGGAAATGGCCCATGCCGCCGGCAAGGACCAGAAGGACTACCTGCTGGAACTGATGGGACCGGCCAGGGTCGCCGAGCTGAAGTCGCTCGACACGCTGTGGAACTACGGTGAATCGACCAAGATGTACCCGGTCGATGTCGGCCGCCTGCGCCACGTCACCGAACTGGTCGCGGAAAAAGCCGGCTGGGGCCGCAAGGTGCCGGAACGGCACGGCCTTGGCATCGCGGCGCACCGCAGTTTCGTCACCTATGTCGCGACCGTGGTCGAGGCGGCGGTGGCGGAAGACGGCACGCTGTCCATCCCGAGGATCGACGTGGCGATCGACTGCGGCAACGTCGTCAACCCCGACCGCATACGCTCCCAGGTCGAGGGCGCCTGCATCATGGGCCTGAGCCTCGCTTTGTCGAGCGAGATCAGCTTCAAGGACGGCCGCGTCGTCCAGGGCAACTTCGACGACTATGTGGTGGCCCGGATCGATCAGGCCCCGCGTGAGATCAACGTCCACATCGTCCCGTCGAACTGGGATCTGGCGCCCGGCGGCGTCGGCGAGCCGGGCCTGCCTCCGCTGGCCCCGGCCCTGACCAACGCCATCTTCGCCGCGACCGGCAAACGTATCCGGACGCTGCCGATCGGGGAGCAGCTCAAGGCGTAAGCCGAAGGCTCAGCTTGAGGCTAAGGGATTGGGGAGAAAGCTCTTTTTCAATGGGGCTTCTCCCCTGCCCCGCCTTGCCACACTTACTTCCTTTTAGTAAAGATTGAACACCTGTTCAGATTGACAGGTGTCGGAGCCGTCAGTAAGGTGCGCCCGTCCATTGGGGAGTAGCCACCCTTTACGAAGGGGCGCGTGCCAACAGACTCGGGTGTCATGCCCGTGGCGCGTGCGGCTTACGGAACATCGTCCGGTCAGGCGACGATGTGATCCGGCGGTTCGGCGAGACTGATGGCATGACCGCCGCCCGAAGGCCAACCGGGTGCGGGCGTGCTATCCTTGCTCGTCTGGCCGGAGATACCCGGATGTTCGGCGCCACTTCCTTTGCGCTCGCGCTCAGCCTGTCCATGGATTCGTTCGCCGCCGCGCTTGGGCGCGGGGCCGCCTACAAGAAGCCGGGTCTGCCCGAAGCGCTTCGGGTCGGCCTCATCTTCGGCATATGCCAGCTCCTGATGTCGCTCGCCGGCTGGGCGGTCGGATCCTCCTTCGCCGATGTCGTCCAGGACTACGACCACTGGATCGCCTTCGCCCTGCTGCTCGCCATCGGCGGCAGCATGCTGCGCAACGCGATCACGGGAGAGACCGACGACCCCGCCGCCGCCAAGCGGTCGGGCTGGCTGTCGCTGCTGACCACCGGCGTCGCCACCAGCATCGACGCGAGCGCCGTCGGCGTCGGCTTGGCCATGGCAGACGTAAACATCGCGCTGACCGCCAGCCTCGTCGGGCTCGTCACGTTCCTGATGGGTTTCGGCGGCGTCATGCTGGGCCGCGCGGCCGGGCCGATGCTGGGACGCCGGGCCGAGTTGGTCGGCGGACTTGGACTTGTCGCCATCGGCACTAAAATTCTGGTCGAACACACACTGTTCTGATCGACACGCTATAATCCGAAACAGCCCGAAGCTATCGGAGACGAACCCATGTGCTGCCGCCCCGCCGTCGAACGAGCCTTTACCGAAATGAAGGCATCAGGTGCTCCCGACCGGCATGCGCTGGAAGCAGCCCTTATCATCCACCGCTTCCACCATCCCGAAGTCCCGCTGGACGAGGCCCTCACCGAAGTTTCGCGCTGGACGGTCGGCCGTCTGGTCCACTGACGCGGCCGGCCCATCGGATTCCGTGCCAGCACGCCGGATCCCGTTCGGGATTTAGACCCTCCCCGTTGGTATCGGTATCGGCCTGAAAGGCGAAGTAGTGGAATTCGCCTGTCTCCTCAATCGTTCTGTCATCAAGCAACAATGATGATGGTTCGGGAGAGTCATGGTGGAGAACCATGTGCGAAGTGCCTTGGTGCCCTTATATCCAAGGTTGAGGCGGTTCGCCGTGGCCCTGACCGGCTCCAGGGCCGAAGGCGACGATCTGGTTCAGCATGCCTGCGAACGGGCGCTCACGCGCACTTACCAGTGGCAGCCGGGCAGCCGGCTCGACAGCTGGCTTTTCCGCATCATCCAGAACACATGGGCGGACGAACGGAAATCGGCGCGCAGCCGGACCCAGGCTCCGATCGAAGCGGCGACCGATGCGATCGGCGACGACGGGGTCCGGCGGGCGGAGGCACGGCTGACGCTGGACAATGTCTACCGTGAACTGTGCAACCTGCCTGAAGAGCAGCGGGCCGTCCTGACGCTGGTCTGCGTCGACGGCCTTTCCTACAAGGAAGTCGCCGAAATACTGGGCATCCCCGTCGGCACGGTCATGAGCCGCGTGGCGCGGGGACGTCTGGCCCTTGCCGACCGCATAGAAGCATCCGGCGGGCATTCCGCCGATAACATTCTCAAGCTACGGTGACTGCCATGAGCGTGTTCATAGACGATGCAATGTTGGCAGCCTATGTGGACGGGGAACTGGACCCCGCCCAGCTTCGGGAAATCGATCGATTGCTGATCGCGGACCCGCAGGCGCGGTACAAGGTCAGGCGCATGCGCGAGACCACGGCGCTGCTGCGCGCGGCCTGCGCAGAATCCCATTTCCAGGAAGTTCCCGACCGCCTGATGGCGCTGGTCGAAAAGCGGCCGGCACCGGCCCGAGCTCCCTGGCTGCACCGGATGATGGCGGCTTCCGTCCTGCTGATCTGTCTCGCCGGGATCGACTACACCCTGGATCATCATGCATGGCCGGTCGAAACCGCCGCCGCCATGAACGAACGTACGGCCATGATGGACGAGATCGCCGCCTATCATCTGGTCTACGCCCGCCAGACCGAACATCTGGCGGAAGTGCCGGGCGAGCGCCGCGAACACATCGAGGCATGGCTCGGCTCCCTGCTGAACAGGTCGCTGAAGGTCCCCGACCTGTCGTCACAAGGCTTGAGGTTCGAAGGCGCGCGCCTGCTGGCGATCGACGCCTATCCGGTCGCACAATTCCTCTGGTCACGCGACAACGGCGATCCGATAGCCATCTGCGTCACCTTCGGCCCTCCGGAAAGCAAGCCGCTTAATATCGAGCATCATCGAGGCTTGAACGTGGGCGTGTGGGACGAGAACGGCTACACCTATGTCGTGGTCGGCGCCCTCACCGAAGACGGCGTCCGCCGGATCGCGGCCAAGGTCGATACCAGCGTCGGAGCGGGAGAAGTGCCGCACCAGGGATAGGAGCGAAACGGAGGCGCCGGATCGATCCGGCGCCTCCGGCGCTCATGGTCGAGGCTGATGGGTCAGGTGATGCTGTCCAGTTCCTTGCGGCGCTGGTCGGGGATATTCAACCGGCTGGCCAGGAAGTCCAGGTAGCGCTGCTCGGTCGCCGTGCCTCCCTTGAGTGCTATCTCCGACGCCAGATAGACCTGCTCGGCGGTATCCTGGTCGCGCACGTCGCGGATGATCTCGTCCAGCGGGCGGGGCGACTAGATTTCCTGCTCGACGATCCGGCGTTCCTCGGCACCGGCGCCTGCCTTGTCCAGGTGCTGGAGGATGCGTGCCCGCTCGTCCGCAGTGATCTGTCCGTCGGAGTTTGCGGCGGCGATCATGGCACGGATCAGAAGCAGCGCCTGGGCGTCGTCGATGCCGGGCAATGCGGCGGAGGCCGCCGCCTCGTCGGCCTCGTTCTTGGGCTGGAAAACGCCCAGCGCATCGAACAAAGCGCCGAACGGCCCGCTCGCCCCCTTCTTCTCCGGCGGTGCCGCCGGCGTTCCCTGCAGCTGGGCGTTGCCGCTGTCGTTCCAGGCCTTGTAGGCGAGATAGGCGAGTGCCGCCAGACCGGCCTTCTTGCCGAGGCTCATGCCCGCCTTGGTCGTGCCGCCGCCCAGCAGCATCGGCGCCGCCGTCGCCAGCGCCGCTCCCCGGCCGCCGGTCCGCCCGGCAAGCCCCGAAACCAGCATGGTCCCCAGGACCTTCTTCAAATCAGCCACTTCGGCCTCCCTGCATATTGCGATGTTTGCACGCCTGTAATGGTTAACAAGCTGGCGCTCAGGGGGTTCAGTACAAGGAGGTCCTGCCCTCCCGGGATGGGGACAAAAGTCGGAAAATGCGCATTCCGTTACCTGCGACGTAATCGACCGCCACCCGCTCCATGGACGACCCTGTGCCCGACCCCGGATCGGCCGGAGGTCGGAACGACAGGAGATTCAGTCATGGGCCATGCCCTTTCGGTCGCCGCCACCATGCCGGGCTTCATCCGGACGAACGACGGCACGTCGCTGTTCTACCGCGACTGGGGCACCGGCAAGACGGTCGTCTTCGTAGCTCCGCACGGACGCCGGCCTGCTCAGCTTCTTCAGCACGACCACGGTGTTCGGTACCGCCGTGGACATTACCTTGTCTGAACTGGCGATCGAGGCCTTCTTCCCGGCAGACGCCGCGACCGCCGAGACCCTGCGCCGCACCTTACCGCCGTGACGCCGCGACGATCAGCGCCACGAGACCGGCGGCGGGCAGGACCGGCGCCTCCGGTG
>NZ_JCACHA010000944.1:0-6858 GCF_059503625.1 Skermanella sp. | reverse complement strand
CAACCAGCTTCGCCAGAAGCTGGAAGCCGACCCGGCCCGCCCCGTCCTGATCGTCACCGAACCGGGAGTCGGCTACCGGCTCCGCACCGGGGAGGAGCGCTGAACCGGCGGTGTCATGCGTGCAGCGCAATACCGCATTTCGTTGCGGATTAAGCATTTTCACAGCAGGCCCATCTCACCATATCAGCGCGCTTGTGGGGAACAGCCGCCGGAACATGTCCTGCGGCCGAGACCGGCTCATCGGGAAAGATCAGGTGGAAATGGGAACTCGGCAGGGGGCCGCTTCCGGCATCGGGTTGGGCAAGCTATACGGCGCCCTGTGGCGCAACGCCGACGGCGCCAGGCATCTGGTCGTCGCCTTCATCTTCCTGCTCGTCGCGGCGCAGACGGCGCGGCTGGCGATCCCGTATTTCTTCGGCAATGCCGTCAACGACCTTCAGCAGGGCGGCAACGACGGTGTGCCGAAGGCCGGCATCGACATGCTGTGGATGCTGGCCTTCTGCATCCTGGGCTGGGCGCTGCACGGTCCCGGCCGCATCATCGAGCGGTTCACGGCGCTCCGCATCCGCGAACGCTTCGTCGACGTGCTGTACCGCAAGCTGATGTCGCTGCCGATGGGCTGGCACGAGACCCACCATACCGGCGAGACGATCCAGCGGATCGGCAAGGCCGACGTGGCGCTGTTCGACTTCTCGCAGAACCAGTTCCTGTATCTCCAGAGCGTCGTCGGCCTGATCGGGCCGGTCGTGGCATTGTGCGCGATTTCCGGCGTCACGGGAGCCGTCGCCATGGTCGGCTACGCCGTGCTGGGCCTCATCCTGTACCATCTCGACCGCGCCATGGCGCGGCTTGCCGATACCGAGAACCGGGCGGAGCGGCGCTATTCCGCCGAGCTGGTAGACAGTCTGGGCAACGTGTCCACCGTCATGACGCTTCGGCTTCAGGATGCCATGCGCGTGGCCCTGACCCGCCGGCTGCACGAGGTGTTCGCCCCGATCCGGCGCAGCATCCTGGTCAACGAGGCCAAGTGGTGCACGCTCGACCTTGTCGGCAACCTGTTCCGGATCGGTCTGGTGTCGCTCTATGTCTGGCTGCTGTGGCGCCAGGGCGCCGCCGTCATGGTCGGGACCGCCGTCATGGTCTACCAGTATTCCCAGCAGATCGGCGACGTGGTCGGCACGCTGGCCAACCACTGGCAGGGCGTCGTCCGCGCCCACACCGACCTGAATGGCGCCGACGAGATCCTGGACGCCGAGAGCCGCCAGGGCCTGAAGGGCGACGTCGCTCCGGGCTGGCGGGAGATCCAGGTCAGCGGATTGACGTTCCGGCACCCCAACCACCGTTCCCAGACGCCGACGCTGGACGACGTGTCGCTCACCGTTCCCCGAGGCGCCCGGATAGCGCTGGTAGGCGAAAGCGGCTCCGGCAAAAGCTCGCTGATGCGGGTGCTGAGCGGCCTCTACGATGCCGACCGCGTTTCCATCGCGGTGGACGGCCAGCCCGACCCCGACCTTGCCGGCCTCGGCACGATCTCCACCCTGATCCCGCAGGACCCGGAGATCTTCGAGAACACGGTGGCGCAGAACATCACCATGGGCCTGGACTATTCGGCGGAAGAGGTCCAGCACGCCTGCGAACTGGCTTGCCTGACTCCCATCCTGGACCGGATGCCCCAGGGGCTGGATACCGTGATCGTGGAGCGCGGCGGCAACCTGTCGGGCGGCCAGAAGCAGCGTCTGGCGCTGGCGCGCGGCATCCTGGCGGCCAAGCGCAGTTCGGTCATCATGCTGGACGAACCGACCAGCAGCCTGGACCCGGCAACCGAGGCGAAGGTCTATGCCAACCTGATGGCGGAGTTCCCCGACGCCAGCATCGTGTCGTCGATCCACCGGCTGCACCTGCTGACCCGGTTCGACATCGTCGTCTTCATGCAGGACGGCCAAGTCGCCGACGCCGGCACCCTGGACCAGCTGATCGCCCGCCAGCCCCGCTTCCGCGAGATGTGGCGGGAGGTCGTCCAGTCCGGAACGCCGGAGCCGGTCGGCTAGCCGGTCGCCGGTCCGATTACCGGCCCCAGGGTCCCTGCTGCGCGCCGGCCATGAAACCGCCGGCGCCGATCGGACCGGCTGCGGGACCGGCCATCGCCCGCAGCCGCCGCACCCGCTCCTCGGTCGAGGGATGGGTGCGGAACAGCCCGTCGACCGAGCGGGAATGCAGCGGATTGATGATGAACATATGCGCGGTCGCGGGATTGTTCTCCGCCTGGACGTTGTCGATCCGCGCGGCGCTCACCTGGATGTTCTCCAGCGCGTTCGCCAGCCAAAGCGGCCGGCCGCAGATCTCCGCGCCGATGCGGTCGGCCTCGTATTCGCGGGTGCGGCTGATCGCCATCTGGACGACCATCGCGGCCAGCGGCGCCAGGAACACCATCAGCAGCGTCCCGATCATGCCCATCGGGTTGTTGCGGTTGCCGCCGCTGCCGCCGAACATGAACGCGAAGTTAGCCAGCATCGAGACGGCGCCGGCGATGGTCGCGGTGACGGTCATGATCAGCGTGTCGCGGTTCTTCACATGGGCCAATTCATGCGCCATCACTCCGGCGACTTCCTCGTGGTTGAGCCGGCGGAGCAGGCCGGAGGTCGCGGCGACGGCGGCGTTCTCCGGGTTGCGGCCGGTGGCGAAGGCGTTGGGCTGGTCGTTCTCGATGATGTAGACCTTGGGCATCGGCAGGCCGGCCCGCGCCGAAAGCTGCTGGATCATGCCGTAGAACTGCGGCGCCGTCGCGGCATCGACCTGCCGCGCGCCATACATGCGCAGCACCATCTTGTCCGAGTTCCAATAGGCGAACAGGTTGGTGCCGACCGCGAAGAGCAGCGCCATCATCATGCCGCCCTGCCCGCCGATCATATACCCGATCGCCAGGAACAGCGCCGTCATGCCGGCCAGCAGCACCGCCGTACGCATATGATTCGTCATGGTCCCACCCGATTGCCTGCCCGATTGCCTGAACGCGTCTTCCGATCTCCGGAACTTCGTTCGTCCGGAGGCACCTTCGATATGTGACGCCGTCCCGAACAGCTTCAAGCCTTGGCGCAAGGCCGGCGTCGCGCCATATTGTCCGTCATGAGCCAGACAGACACAAAGGCCGCCCCGGCGGCCGACCCCGCGGCAACCGGTCCCGAGGACTCCGCCGCGTCACCCGAATCGACATCCGCCACCGCCTCCTCTACTGCCGCTGCTCCCCAGAAGCCCGGCGAGATCGGCGGCCCGCGCGGTCCCGAACCGACCCGCTACGGCGATTGGGAATCCAAGGGGCGCTGCACGGATTTTTGACCCTATTGTTCCAGGACTATAACCCGATAGTTGGAATCATACGGTTGCATGCTAGGCTGAATACACTAGCATGTAGGACGAACGACCTATAACTCTCGAGTAAGTCCTAGCATTCGAGTATCCTTCTGGAAGGTCGGCGATCGTCGCCCACCCTCGGATCGGAACCCGTCCCGTGCGCGCCCTGCTGACCGCCGTCGCCCTCCTCGCAGCCACCGTCCTGGGGACCGTTTCCCCCGCGACGGCCGGGGAAACCGTTTCCGGTCCCTATGCGGGTGTGGTGACCGATGTGATCGACGGCGATACGCTGGAAGTCCGCGTCATGGTCTGGCTTGGGCAGGAAGTCGTCACGCGCGTCCGGATCGACGGGATCGACACGCCGGAGAAGCGCGGCAAGTGCCAGCGCGAGAAGGACATGGCCGATCAGGCCCGCCTCATGACCGAGCAATTGCTGGCCGACGACCGGGTGACCCTTTACGACATCCAGCACGACAAATACGGCGGCCGGGTCCGTGCCCGCGTCGTCACGCGTTCGGGCGAGGATATCGGCCAGATGTTGATCAAAGCCGGCCTAGCCCGCCCCTATAAGGGTGAGGCGCGCCAGCCCTGGTGCTCCGTCGCCCAGCTTCCCTGAACGGCCCTATCCGCCCCCTCCAGGGAACATACCGTGGCATGGTTCGTTTGTCGGGCGTGCGGTGTCTGATCGCTGCCGACCCGAAATCGAGGAGAACACCATGCCAAAGTCCCGCTTCCGGGCCGCAGTGGCCGGATTGACCGGCGCCATGATCGTGTTCGGAGCGAGCGGCGTCATAGCCCAGGGCACTCCCCAGGCCGATCCCCAGAAGGAACCCGTCACGGCGCCCGCTCCGCCGGAAAGCGGCTTCGGCGTCATCGTGATCGGCGTCATGAAGGGAAGCTCTCCCGAAGACTTCAGCCAGAAGGTGATCGAGGCGCTTCCCCAGCGCCTGATGGACCCTCAAACCAACTTCACGGCCGGCGTCGGCTTCAAGCGCGACAAGGACTACCGCCTGGTTATCGCTTTCCACGGCGAGGACATGATGGACGCCGACACCCTCTGCACCCGCACCAACGACGTGGACACCACGCCGCCGCCCGAACAGACAGACCTGATGGCCGCCACCCGCATCACCGCCGCCTTCTGCGAAGGCGCCAAACCGCTGAGCACCGCGACCGACCGGATGGTCGGCAGCGTGACCCCCGGTCAGGCCGGCTTCCGCTTCCTGGTCAGCGACATAACGAAGCAGCTCTTCCCCGACGGATTCGGCACCCTCCCTGGAACGATCAGTTCCCAGCAGCCGGGAACGATGGTGACGCCGGCGCAGCCGCCGGGCTGACTTCCGATGCGGGTATCTTTCCCGTCGAAGCATGCTATAGCGTGCGGATGTATCCCAGGTCACACCGCACCGAGCCATGACGATATCCTCCGGGACGCCCGCTGGCGACACTGACTCCCCCAAGGGCGACCGCCGCCTGATCCGGCGGCATGACCAGTTTGCCAAGCTCCTGCTCGACATGCCCGGAAACGCCGACGCCTTTCTGCGCGAACGCCTTCCCGCAGCGGTCGTGGCGCGCCTGACGGCCGACATGGCCACCGACCGGTCGGAAAGCTTCATCGATCCCGCCCTCGCGGAGCATCGCGGCGACCGTGTCTTCAGCCTTGCCACGCTGGATGGCGAACCTCTGCTGATCTGGACGATGGTGGAACACAAGAGCTCCCCCGAGGGAGACACGCTGGTCCAGATCCTGGGGTGCTTGAGCGGAGCCGCGACACGCGGCGCCAGACGGCGGCGCAACCCCGACGGTACCGTGTGGATCGTGCCCGCCGCAGTCTTCGCGATCGTCCTGTACCATGGCGCCGACCGCTGGTCGCTGCCGACGGCCCTGGGTGATGCCTATGGCATGCCTGCCGAAATGCGGGCGGCGGGACCGCTCGATTTCGGCTATAGTCTGGTGGATCTGTCCGCCCTTCCCGATGCCGAGCTATCGCGTCATCCGGAATTGCAGGCAGGCCTGCTGATGCTGAAATATGCGACCAGGGACGACGATCCGGATATCACCTTGGACCGCCTGCTGGGTGCCGCCGCGCTGATCGACTTGACCGTCATCCGCATCGTGGTCAGATATCTTTTCAAATCAGGCGATGGCCACTATCGGGATCGACTGAGGGCGGCATTGGGCCGGGTTTTGCCAGGGCAGGAGGAAAGCATCATGCCGACTATTGGCGAGTTATACGAAGCCGAGGGTTATGCCAAGGGTGAGCGGAGCGGACAAGCGAAAACGCTGCTGCTCATCATAGAGGATCGCTTTGGAGCAGTTTCGGAGGCCGTAGAGGAAAAAATCCGGTCAGCTACGGCCGAAGAACTCGACCGCTGGACCCATGCCGTCTTCAAGGCACAGTCGCTGGAAGCTATGTTTGCCGCTCCCATGCATTGACGTGTTGAACACAGTCATTATCAAGCACTTCCCTCAAACTTTCTCCGCCGCTGGCGGGTAGGCGTGCCGCCCGCCCTGGTAATCCTCCACCACATACCCGGCCTCCGCATCGCCGCTCAGGCAATCCGGCCCGACCGGCGCCTTGCCGTGTCCGCCGGGGATGTCGAGCACGTATGTGGGCTGGCATAGTCCCGACACCCGGCCGCGCAGGCGCTTGACCAATTCCCGCCCCTCGTCGAGCCCGGTCCGGAAATGCGCGGTTCCCGGCGCCAGATCGCCGTGGTGGAGGTAGTAGGGCTTCACCCGCGCCCGCACCAAGCGTCGGAACAGGGCTTCCAGCACGGCGGCATCGTCGTTCACCCCCCGCAGCAGAACGCTCTGGCTGACCAGCGGAATGCCGGCATCGGCCAGTTTCGCCAGTGCCGCCGTGGTCTCCGCCGTCAGCTCGTCCGGATGGTTGCAGTGGACCGCCACCCAGACGGCGCTGTCCGAGACCTTCAGCGCCTTTAGCAGTTCATCGGTCACTCGTTCCGGATCGGCCACCGGAACGCGGGTGTGGAAACGGATCACACCGACATGCGGCATCGCATCCAGGGCCGAAACGATTTCCTCCAGCCGGCGCGGCGACAGCATCAGCGGGTCGCCGCCGGTCAGGATCACCTCCCACACGTCGTTCCGCTGCCGGATGTAATCCAGAGCCGCCGCAAGTTCCGCCGCGTCCAGCGCGTCGCCGCCGGGGCCGACCATTTCGCGGCGGAAGCAGAAGCGGCAATAGACCGGGCAGGCATGCAGCGCCTTCAGCAGCACACGGTCGGGGTAGCGGTGGACGATCCCCTTGACCGGCGACCACGCGGCGTCGCCGATCGGGTCCGCCCGCTCCTCGATCGTCACCTCCAGCTCCGCCAAGGACGGCAGGTATTGGCGGGCAAGCGGAGAGTCCGGTTCGGCTCCCTCCAGCCGGTCGAGCAGATAGGGCGTCACGGCGATGGCGTAGCGGTCGGTCACGCGCCCGAGGGCGGCGGCCCGCTCCGGCGCCAGCGCGCCCGCGGCGACCAGGCCGTCCAGGCTGCGCGC
>NZ_JCACHA010000943.1:0-6877 GCF_059503625.1 Skermanella sp. | reverse complement strand
CTTCCCCGGCGGCATGCTGCTGCGGCCCAAGCAGCTTTGCTCGAATGGCGAGGATTTCTCGGCCATGGTCGCAGGCGCCGGCTCCACGTGCCACCGGTATCCTCAAATCCGGGTGCCCGTTGCAATCCTGTCGGGATCCGAAGACAGGATCGTCTGGCCGCAATACCACGCAAAGCCTTTGCACAAGATCGTGCAGGATTCGACACTGGAAATACTGCCTGGGGTGGGGCACATGCTGCATCATGCCCGGACCGATGCGGTCGTCGCCGCAGTCCACCGGATGTCCGAGCGGGTAGATGAACGGATCGGAAAGCTAGGTCTTGCCGGTTGAACGCCGCTTCGGCCGGCACCGCATTGCCGACCGAAGCATTCCAGGTACCGGCGATAGATACTAGACGCCACCACCTTGCTGGTTCTGGGTTCCGGACTCCACCGTCTCGGCGCCGAACTGGTCGGCGTCGGTACCTTCGGTACTTCCAGTGGAAACTCCTCGGAGAGCGTCGGCTGCTTCAGTCAGGTTGTCGGGAACGGTGTCGCCGTCGGAGCCGGACTCCAACTGAGTGCCGCTCTGGTCCGGATTGCCGCCGACTTCGCGCACCGCCTGATCCCAGTGCTCCTGTTGCTTGCCTTCAGGCTGGCCTTCCTGCTGCCAAAGCTCATAAGCCCGCTGTTTGATGCGCTCTAGGTCCATCGTGC
Organism: Skermanella sp.; assembly: GCF_059503625.1. NCBI lineage: Bacteria > Pseudomonadati > Pseudomonadota > Alphaproteobacteria > Rhodospirillales > Azospirillaceae > Skermanella > Skermanella sp. The sequence continues at coordinate 6,181 of NZ_JCACHA010000943.1, read as the reverse complement.
TCTCCTGGGTCGCAGGGGTAAGTGGGACAGTGTCGAAACGCATCCCACAGATTGTTTTAGGTCAACAGGAGTCCCCGATATTCATCCCTGCCGGATCGACACAAATCGGTGGGGGAAAGATCGCGCTGGATCGAGAGCGGGCTTTGGGAGGATGATCGAGTCGGAGTTGTTGGCCCAAGGGGGAGGAAAAATCGATGAAGCCCGTCAAGAAGCGCCGCTCCGGCATCGATCCGTTGTTCTTGATCCTGGGAGGTGCCCTGCTGCTGATGGTGATCCTGCTGAGCCTGAGCCGGTAAATCGTCACCGTTCATGGCCGCGGTGTATGATTGCGAGCACAGTTTGTCGCATCGCAAGAAGTTGAGGCGAGGCATAGAGTCTGCTGTGGCACGGTAAAAACAAGGACTGCCCACTCAGGGGTCCGACGCTGCCGGATCGTCCTGTCACGGACAGGAAGGAGATTTTCCATGGCATCTTCTCTCATCACGACCATCAACGAAGAACACCGCACGATCGCCAAGCTGCTTCATTTGATCGACCGCCAGGTGATGCTGTTCGCGGAGTCGGCTTCGCCCGATCTCGACCTGCTGCATTTGATCATGGAGTACACCCAGAGCTTCCCCGACCTTTACCATCACCCCAAGGAAGATGCGATCTTCGTCAAGCTGAAGGAGCGCGAACCGGCGATGGGCGGTCAGGTCGATGCCCTGCTCGAGGATCACCGCAACATGCCTCAGATCAGCAGCAAGTTCGCCAATCTGGTCGAGCAGTTGATCGGCGATGCGACGATGCTGCGCGAAGTCTTCATCAAGGCTGCGGTCGACTATGTCGATTTCCAGCGCAATCACATGATGCGCGAGGTTGGAGACGTGCTTCCCGCAGCTATGCGGGTCCTGTCGGCGGCGGACTGGGCGGAACTGGAGGCGAACGCCGAGCAAGGCCTCGATCCGCTGAAAGGTGGCAAAGAGCATTTCCAGAGGCTTTCCGCATTGCTCCTGAACGAAGCCTGACGCGGAGTTGGGCGCTGCGGAGTAGGGGGTCCATACAAACCTACTCCGCAGCCCCAGGGAAACATATATACAGGGCGCATTATTTGTTGCCGAGGGCACGGAGAGCGCCATGCATCTGACCACCTATACCGACTATTCGCTGCGGGTGCTGATCTATCTCGGGGTCAGGAGCGACGAGCTGGTCACGATCAGGCAGATCTCCGATCATTACGGCATCTCGAACAACCATCTCCTGAAGGTCGTTCACCAGCTTGGGCTTCAAGGATTCATCGAAACGGTCCGGGGAAGGAATGGTGGACTCCGCTTGGCCCGTCCCGCCTCTGAGATCGTGATCGGCGACGTCGTGCGGAAAATGGAGCAGGACATGGCCCTGGTCCACTGCTTCGCTTCCAATGGGACTGCCGAACGCGGAAACGACTGCAAGATCGTAAGCGCCTGCGTGCTGAAAGGTGTGTTGAACAAGGCTTTGCTGGCATTCCTGGAGGTGCTGGATCAGCATACGCTGGCTGAGATGGTAGTTCCCAAGGCCAAGCTGGCCGAACTTTTGATGGCTGCACACGATTGAGGCCCATCGTGACGTATAGTCGCGGGCCGTCCCAGACCGAACAATCTTATTGAAGAAAATATTCCCGCGTCGTTATTTCCAGGAAGAAGGGGCTGTTGAAATGCCTCTGGGTGTGCGTAAGAAAGGATAGGATTCGGTCGAATGAATATTCGAGCAATCCGCTACGCCACGTGCTTCAGGAATCAAAATAATGAATTTCATGTTGAGAATTGGACTGCTGGCTGCCGCTGCATTAGCCGGCACAGCCTGTCAGTCTACTGAGGAAGCTTATTTCTCGGGGCGGGACGGACCTGTGGATTGTGCGAACTTCCGCATACAAAGTTCTCGTAGCGATCTGAAGCCGTCTGGCGAAAAAAGTTGCTGGATAGCGACCTCCAACACTGTCGAACATGTCGCGACCGCATATGGCCGGAGATTCGAGAGCAGCAGCAATCACATGTCCACAATGCTTTATCTTGCCGGCGGCAAGACGATGATGGGCCATAGAGAGCCTCAATCTCTACTTAGCGACTTCTCTATGATCAAGAATGAAGCCGAAGCATGGGAGACGTTGCCAAGCGTCAGGGTGAACGACAAGACGTACAAGTTGATGAGGTTCTCATTGGAAAAGCGAAAGTTTTCCTGTATCGGGTTCGTCAACTATGGTGATTCTATTGCCCACGGATACAGAAGTATCAATTTTGGGTTTTCCTGCATGCCCTCTCGACAGGGGATCATGCCTGAAGCTGCCATCCTGAAGGACTTGGAAGCATTGCACGTCCAGATCTGATCTGCTCATCGAGCAACCCTATCCAGACGCGCCTGCTTCGTTCCGATCAGCCTTCCGCAACCAAGCCGCGGGCGGGACCCTGCTTCTGCCGGTCGCGGTCGCCGGACTGTGGCTGGCGGCTAAGGTCGCGCAGCCGCCGTTCGGCTGCCGCGATGCTCTCGTTGTTGCGGCGGGCATCGGCGTCGATCGCTTCGAGCAGGGACCGCAGCATGGCGCGCAGCCGGTCGTTCTCGTTGACCAGCCGGCTGTTGTCCGTGGCAAGCTTGCTCATGGACACCCGCGCCATGCTCAGTTCCGCGACCTGACGCTCGAGCGTGCTGGAGAACGTCTCGATCTGGGACAGCAGGCCTTCGCCGCTGGATTTCGACGCTTCGAGGCGGGCAAGGGTGGCTTGGTATTCATCGAACAAGGAGTCCTCCCGCGCACTGCTGTTCTCTGGAGCCTTCCGGGGCTCTTCCACCGGGGCGGCGGCCGGTGTCCGTGCCGGGGGTGAGTCCGGTTCGTCGTCGCTGAGTTGCCCGATCAGGTTGGCGATTGCCTGGAGGTCGTCCGTCATCGTCGTCTCGCCGGCATGGAAGGACGGAGCGCCGCTGGAAGCTGCGACGCGATCGCGTGGTGTGCCTCTGAGCGACGCCGGAGTTGGCGGCGCCAGAGGCTGTGAGAGAGACTGCGCGATCGCGGGCAACTGTTTGGTCTCCGCATCCGACTGCGGCTGGGGCAATTGATCCACCTTGCCCCGTACCAGGAAATTCAATGACATCGGCAAAGCTCCGCACGATTCGGGCCTGTGATGTCATGGTTATCGTTTGTTAAGCTTAATAAGTCGTGAACTAGCGCCTCGACCTGCGCCAGAAGTACAGAACCAGCGGCACTACCCAGATCGCCAGCGTTACGACTCCGAGGCCCGCAGCCAGCGGACGTTCGAAGAAGCCCAGGAAACTGCCGCCCGACTTGATCATCGAGGTGACGAAGTTTTCCTCCAGCAGCGGTCCCAGTACGATCCCCAGGATGGTCGGTGCTATCGGAAAGCCGTTCTCCTCCATGATGAAGCCCAGCAAGCCGAAGACGAGCATGACGCTGATGCCGAAGACGGAGTTGTTGATGGCGAACGAGCCGACCACGCAGAACATCAGGATCGTCGGCATCAGCACGTTGCGCGGAACTTTCATCAGCAGCCGCGCCGACTTGATCGCCGCCCAGCCTGCGGGCACCATGAAGATGTTCGCCAGGATGAAGATCAGGAAGACCGCGTAGATGTCCTGCGGGTTGTTGATGAAGATCGTCGGTCCCGGGTTCATGCCCTTCAGGTAGAGCACGCCGATGACGATGGCGGTGATGCTGTCGCCGGGAATGCCGAACACCAGCGCCGGGACCCAGGCGCCGCCAAGGGCGGCGTTGTTGCTCGACGTGCTTTCGATGATGCCTTCGACATGGCCGGTGCCGAACTTCTCCGGCGTCCTGGAGAAGCGCTTGCTGACGGCATAGCTGACCCAGGCCGCGATGTCGGCCCCGGCGCCGGGCAGGGCGCCGATGGCGGTCCCCAGCACGTTGCCGCGAAGCGACTGCCGCCAGTACTGCTTGAACAGCCTGCCCCAGCCGGTGAACAGGTTGCCGGCCGGCGCCTGGACGTTGCTGGTGTCGGCGGACATCCCCAGCACGTAGCGGAAGATCTCCGACACCGCGAACAGGCCGATCATCGCCGCGATGAAGTCGATCCCGCCCATCAGATCGACATTGCCGAAGGTGAAGCGCGGCACGCCCGCCGGGTTGTTCAGCCCGATGGTGGCGACCAGCAGCCCGATCATCAGGCTGACCAGCCCCTTGATGGTCGAGCCCGATCCGACCACGGTGGCGCAGGTCAGGCCGAGGCAGGCCAGCCAGAAATACTCGAACGAACTGAACTGGAGCGCCACCTCGGCCAGCGAGGGGGCCGCCACGATCAGGACGGCCGTGCCGAACAGCCCGCCAAGGGCGGAGAACAGCAGGTTGGCCCCCAGCGCCAGCTCCCCCTGACCCTTGCGGGTCATGGCGTAGGCTTCATCGGTATAGGCGGCGGAGGCGGGAGTGCCGGGGATGCGCAGCAGGGTTCCGGGGATGTCGCCCGCGAAGATCGCCATCGCCGAGCAGGTGACGATGGCGCCGATGGCGGCGACCGGAGCCATGAAGAAGGTGATCGGCACCAGAAGCGCCGTCGCCATGGTGGCGGTCAGGCCAGGAACGGACCCGACGAACAGGCCGAACAGGGCGGCAAGGACGATGGTGACCAGCACGTCCGGCTGGAAGACCATCTGGCTCGCAAGAAGGATCGCATCCATCGCGTCACCAAGCCCAGGGCGTCAGCACGCCCCACGGCAGCGGCACCCGGAGCAGGCTGTAGAATCCGTAATGCACCGCCATCGTGATGCCCACCGCGAGGACGGGCACCAGGATCGGCTTGACACCCAGAACGCCGAACAGGATGGCGAGCGCGATGAACGCCGTCGGGATGAATCCCAACGGCGTCGAAGCCAGTATATAGAAGATCACCAGCGCTATCGTGATCGCCAGCGTCCGCAGGTGATGGCCCGAGCGCGCCCATGGCGCCAGCGAGACGGCGCCCGTCTCGGCCCATTGCCGCATGCCGCCCGCGATGAGGACGATCGAGCAAAGCCCCAACGCTATGGAAATCCAGGTCGGGAATACGGATGCGCCGTATTCCTGACCGGGTATGGCTGGAAAGGTCCGGGCATACACCCCGACCGCGAGGGAGAAGGCCAGAAGGACCGCTCCCAGGATCGCGTCGTTGATCCGCATTGCAGCTGCCGCCCTTACTGCCGGGCGATCCCGACCGCCTTCATCACCTTACCCAGGCTGTCGTTGCTCTCGGACATGAAAGTGCCGAACTGCTCGCCCGAGGCGTAGACCATCCCGAAGCCACGCTGGTTCATGAAATCCTTGAACTCGGCGCTGTCATAGACCTGCTTCAACGCCGAAGTCAGCTTCTGGGCGATGTCGTCGGGCAGGCCCTTGGGAGCTACCACGCCGCGCCATGCGGCCATGGTCCAGTCGATGCCGGTCTGTTCCTTCAGCGTCGGGATGTTCGGGAACAGCGGGTGGCGCTTTTCCGCCATGATCGCGAGGCTCTTGACCCGCCCCGCGTCGATCAGCGACCGCGCTTCCGGGATGGAGCAGGGCGCTATCTGGACGCCGCCGGCCACAAGGTCCTGGAGACCGGGCGCCGCTCCCTGGCTGGGCACCCAAGCGACCGCCTGCGGAGCGATGTCGGCGTCCTGAAGCATGCCGGCCAGCGCCAGATGCCAGATACCGCCCTGACCGGTGCCGGAAGCCTTCATGGTGCCCGGCTTGGCGCGGATCGCCTCCAGCAGGTCCTTGGCCGAGTTGTACGGGCTGTCCTGAGCGACCTGAAGCCCGGCCGGGTCCTCGTTCATCAAGGCCAGCGGCGTATAGTCGGCATAGGTGAGCTGTGTCAGCCCCTGCCAGTGCATCATGCCGATCTCGACGGTCGCGAGACCCAGCGTATAGCCGTCGGGCGCCGAACTGGCGATGGCCTGATGGCCCACCACGCCGCTGCCGCCGGTCCGGTTGACCACGTTGATCGGCTGCCCGAGCGTCCGCTCCAGCAGGCTGCTGACGATACGCGCCGTGGCGTCGGTGCCGCCGCCGGCGCCCCAGGGGACGATCATCGTGATCGGGCGCTCGGGATACGCCGCCAGGGCTGGGGACTGTCCCATCGCCAGCAATCCGCCGACGGCGGTCAGGGCCAGCGCGCAGGTGCGGATGAACGTTCTTCTCTTCATGATTCCCTCCCAGTGTTCTTGAGTGCTTTTTTGGTTTTTTGCG
>NZ_JCACHA010000942.1:0-6954 GCF_059503625.1 Skermanella sp. | reverse complement strand
CGAAGCCCTGGATACGGCAACTTACGACGCGATGGTGCTAGATCTTGGGCTTCCGGACGGCGATGGCTTCTCCGTCCTCATGAAGGCGCGGACACTGACCAAAGGTCAGCTTCCGATCCTGATCGTGACGGCAAGGGACGCAGTCGGCGACAGGGTGCGCGGTCTGGACGCCGGCGCCGACGACTATATCGTCAAGCCCTTCGACCTGATCGAACTCGAGTCCCGGATCCGGGCGGTGCTGAGGCGTCCGGGCTTGCGATCCAATCTCCTCTTGTCCTGCGGTAGCCTGGTTTTCGATACGTCGCGGCGTTCCGCCACGATAGCAGGCAATCCGGTCGACCTGACCAGGCGGGAAGCCGACCTCCTGGACGCCTTGCTGAAGGCGGCCGGCCAAGTCGTGATTCGCGACGTGCTGGAGGAGCGCTTGTACTCCTTCAACGAGCCCGTCACTCCCAATGCGCTGGAGGCGACGGTATCGCGCCTTCGCCGCCGCCTTGCGGGAGCCGGTCTGCGCATCGAAACGCGGCGCGGCATCGGATACCGTCTCTTATCCGAAACGGACGCGCCGGAATGAAAAGGGTCAACCACAGTCTTCGCCAGAGACTGACCATGGCGCTTCTGCTGGTCTTCACCATCGGCCTCACGGCCGCCGGCTTCATATTCATGCACGAGACAAGGCAAACGACGTCCGGGATCGCCAGCCAGACATTGACCCAGCAGGCTCGCGACCTGATCGGCGGCATTCGCATCGTCACCGGCGCCATTACGATCGAGCCGCCGGGATCGTGGGCGCAGGCTTACTCAAGGGCGGGCGGCGGATACTCCTACACCGTGTTCACGGCGGAAGGCAGTCCGGTCGCGCGGTCGAGCAGCCTTGAGGCGCCCCTGCCGCTGATCCCCGTTCCATCGGGCCAGAGCTACAGTTCGCTCGAACTCGACGGACCGGAGGGACGCGCCCTTCTGGGAGCCTCACTTCCCGGCGGTTACACTCTGGTAGTCGGCAGGGGCGACACCGACCTTGAAGCTCTGGCCGAAACCTTGATGGAAGAGAACAGCGAACCGATCTTCGTGCTGGTCCTCGCTATCGGCTGCGCGCTCGTCATAGGCTGGCTCGTTGCGGGCTGGAGCCTCAGGCCCCTGGCGCGGGCAGCTCAGGAAGCCTCGGCGATCGTACCGGGATGTTCGTCCGCCCGCATCTCGCCTGCCGGGCTGCCCGCCGAAGTGCTGCCGATGGTCGATGCCGTCAATGGTGCCCTCGACCGGCTTGCCGTTGCATACGACATGGAACGGCGGTTTACGGCGGATGCCGCCCACGAGTTGCGTACGCCGCTTTCGGTGCTAAGCCTTCGCCTGCAAAAGATGGAACTGAGCGGGGTCGAGGACTGGAGCGCCATCAGGCGCGATCTCGCGGAGCTCGAACGCCTCGTCAGTCAATTGCTCGATCTGGCGCGCAAGGAAGCGGCGTCGCGCTATGCCTCGGCCAGCGAGCTGGTGACGGTCGATCTTGCCCGTACGGCGCGCGAGGCGGCGGCGGCGGTACTGCCCGTGGTCGAAAAGGCCGGAAGGACGATCGAAGTCGAAGCGCCCCATGGCGCCATGCCGGTCAGGGGCCGCGCCGACGACCTGCGGGACATGGTGCGCAACCTCCTGGACAACGCCTTCACCCATGGCGACGGCTGCATCAAGGTTGCTCTGCGGCGCGTCGGCGGCGTTACGCTGCTCGAAGTCACCGATGAAGGTCCCGGCATTTCCGAAGACATGCGCGATACGGTGTTCGATCGCTTCCGAAAGGGACAAGCGGCGAGTTCAGGCTCCGGGCTGGGACTGGCCATCGTCCGGCAGGTGGCACGCAGCCACGGCGGAGAGGCGGTCGTGGCGGGCGGGACCGGCGCCTTGCATATACTGGTTCGCCTGCCGGTTGAAGTCGGCGTAGGACAGATTTCTCTGACAGGCGCACCGGAGCAAATCGCCGTTCGAGCATAATCTTTGCTAACGAACTATGTAATCTCAACAGAACGCTGCACAGAGGCGCCCATTGCATACCCATGTGTTGTATTTGATTGAACTGGCGACATTAAGACGCAGCTTATGAGTCATATTGTTACTATTTGATTATTTCAGTTTAATCACTTTATCAGACAATGCCATCGCCAACCGAAGAACTACATCTTCAATCAAGCGGTGCAGCGATGCCATTGTCCAAAGTCATTCGTAAAAAATACCAGGAAGTCGGCCCGCGAACTTCCGAGACGAAACAGGAAGAAAAGCCCTTCGCCCTGGCCCTTGGAGGGCTGGCCGGAAACAATGCGCACGGCGCCGGTGTGATCGAAGCGCTTTATCGGCATGGCAAGAAGCCGAAACTCATTACCTGCACATCGGGCCAGATCCGGTACGTCCACGCCTATCTGAGCGGACTGAATCCCGGATCGACGCTAAATCCCTACACGCTCCTCTCGAAGCATTTCGAAACTGCTCAACCCTTCAGTGATTTCATCGATCCCAACCTGAACTTCAAGCTCATGACCTGGCCGATGCAGCAGATCCGGCCATCCGTTCCGGAATTCGGCCGTGACATCGCCAGCAACATGGCGCGCAGCATGCGCGATTTCCTGAGAGCACCGGCGACTTTCTCGATGTGGAAAGAATTCTACAGGATGATGCCGGCCCGGTCCCTGGTTTCGCAGGATAAGATCCTGCATCCCGACCTTTTCAAGCAGATCTCCGACTTGTTTAACGATGACTCGGAGACGGGTCACGGTATCGGGATCATTTTCAATGCCTACGACTTTGTCGAAGGACTTGAATATGTATTCATGAACAGGAAGGCCGCGGATTTGACGGGACACGCACTCGGCACCAAAAGCAACAGCAGGGAGTGGGTGCGCTACGAAGCCATCACTCCGGACGCGGTGCGCGACGCTCTGCGCCTCTACGAATACGGGTTCGACCTGCCGGGCAACCTGATCGACGGAGCCTATCTCCGCGGCATCATCCTGAACGAGATTCCGCATTCCGGGAACGGCATCGAGAGCATCGTCGTGGGCCGCCCGCTGACCTCGCGCTGGCTGGGCGACGCTCCGTCGAGCTTGACGGAACTCCGCGACATGCAGACCGAGGTCAACTTCCACGGAAGCTATCTGGGCGAAAAGGGTCACATCAAGCTGATCAACCAGTTGATCGCCACAGGCCAGCCCGCACCGCCGCCGACGGGAGCCACCCACATCGAGTTCTACGAAGTCGAGATGGACCGCCAGAGGGGCTGGTGGGAATACGTCCTGGAATGCGAAGACATCTTCAACAGCGCCTTCCACCACACGGTCGTAAAGGTCGTGCCTTTCGTTTGAAATCCCTGAGTCGCGGTCCGCCGCTCCAGGCCGTCCGATGGGCGAATGTAGACAAATGATGACATGCGCGTCTCCCAAGGGGAGGGGCGCATTTCACCGGTTCTCATCCAGCCGGAAAAAGGCAGCCTCGGATACTCGGCAAACCCCTCATTCAAAGCACTAGACCGCCCGACTTTTCAACAACCGCCCAAAATAACGGCAAATACTATCGCGGTGCAAAAAACTTGCGGAAACTCTGGTCAATACCGGAAAAATCGGTTCATACTCAGCTACCAACTGCTCGGCTGCGGGTTTATTCCCGTTACGTGCGTCAAGCTCCGAGGAAAAAGCGTGAACCCATCCGGTACCGTCCATTCGGACCTACTCGCTAACTACGATCCTGGTGGATTCTTCGATGAGCTGTTCGGTGGTTCGGGCAATCCGGCCGAACATACTTCGGCGATACGCCAGCGTCTCTCCTCAATGGATTTCGCGGACCTTCAGCGCAGGGCAAAGGACGCAGAAAGGGAGTTGTACAATCTCGGCATCACATTCCTGGTCTATTCCGACCAGGATGCTGTCGACCGGATACTTCCCTTCGACGTCATTCCCCGTGTGATATCCGCCCGGGAGTGGGCCGCTGTCGAAGCGGGCGTGGTCCAGCGCGTAACCGCGCTGAACATGTTCCTGCACGATATCTACCATGACCAGAAGATCCTGAAGGACGGCATCATTCCGTCCGATCTGGTCCTGGGCAACCAGAACTTCCGGCCGCAGATGATCGGCATCGACGTGCCGTTCGACACCTATGTCCATATCATGGGCGTCGATCTGGTGCGCGACGGACAGGGCATCTTCCGCGTGCTGGAAGACAACGCGCGGGTGCCGTCGGGCGTCTCCTATGTGGTCGAAAACCGCCATATGATGATGCGGGCGTTCCCGGATCTGGTCAGCGATATCGGCATCCGGCCAGTGGACAATTATGGCGTCAAGCTGCTGGACGCGATGTGCGAGGTGGCTCCGGCGGACATCCATGATCCGCAGGTGGTCCTGCTGTCGCCGGGCTCTTACAACTCGGCCTATTTCGAACACATCTTCCTGGCGCGCGAGATGGGCGTGCCGCTGGTGGAAGGGCGCGATCTCGTCGTCAAGGACGACCGGGTCTACATGAAGACCACGAACGGTCTTGCCCGGGTCGATTCGATCTACCGCCGCGTCGACGATGCCTTCCTGGACCCGCTGGCGTTCCGAAAGGACAGCCATCTCGGCGTTCCGGGCCTGATGGAAGCCTACAGAAAAGGCAACGTCACGCTGGCCAACGCGATCGGCACGGGGGTCGCCGACGACAAGGCGGTCTATTGCTACGTCCCCCGGATGATCAAGTACTACCTGGACCAGGATGCGATCATCCCCAATGTCGAGACCAACATCTGCCGCGAACCCGATGGTCTGGCCCTGACGCTAGACCGTCTGGACGAACTGGTGGTCAAGCCGGTCGGCGAAGCCGGCGGCTACGGCATCACGATCGGCCCGCGCGCCACCAAGGCGGAGCTGGAGGATTGCCGGGCCAAGCTGCTGGCCGATCCGTCCAACTACATCAGCCAGCCGATGATCCCGCTGTCGGTTTGCCCGACGCTGGTGGACGAAGGGGTCGAGCCGCGCCACGTGGATCTTCGGCCTTTCGCGATCACCGGCAAAAGCACGTGGGTCCTGCCCGGCGGCCTTTCGCGCGTAGCACTTCGCAAAGGTACGCTGATCGTCAACTCCTCGCAGGGGGGCGGGTCGAAAGACACGTGGGTCCTTGAGTAATCTTCTTGCCCGCTATGCGGAGTGCATTTTCTGGATGGCGCGCTACATGGAGCGCGCCGAGAATCTGGCCCGTATCCTCGACGTCCACGAAACCTTTTCACGCGACAGCCGAGGCGCCAAGAACTGGATGTCGATCGTCCAGCTCAATGCCGACGAGAAGCGTTTTCTCAGCCGGTACGAGTCGGCGACGGCCCAGAACGTCGTCAACTTCTACGTCCTCGACACGCAGAACCCGACCTCCATCGTCTCGGCGATCCGGTCGGCCCGCGAAAACGCCCGGACTCTGCGCCCGCTGATCAGCACCGAGATGTGGACGCAGATCAACGTGTTCTACAACAAGCTGCTGTCGCTGGGTCCGTCCGACATCGCCCCTCACAACCTGACCCGGCTGTGCAGCATGGTCAAGGAAGCCTGCCAGGCCCATACCGGGATCACGGAGGGCACCTTCTACCGTGACCAGGGATGGTATTTCTATCAGTTGGGCAAGTATCTGGAGCGGGCCGACCAGACGACACGTCTGCTCGACATCAAGTACCACACGCTCCTGCCCTTCGCCGACGGCGTCGGTTCTCCCCTGGATGTCAGCCAGTGGAATGCCGTGCTTCGCTCCGCCGCCGGCTACCACGCATTCCGCCGCGTCTATCCCCGCGGCATGACGCCCTCGGCCGTGGCCGGCTTCATGCTCTACAACGAAAGCTTTCCCCGGTCGGTTACCACTTGTGTGCGGCAGATCGATGGATTGCTGGTAAGGCTGAAGTCGCGCTATATCTTGAAGGGGGGGAGCAAGGCCATGGAACGGGTCGACGAGATCCAGGCGGCGCTCCATTCCCGTTCGATCGAGGATGTCATCAAGAGCGGACTGCACGAGTATCTCGACTGGTTGCAGCTTCACCTCAACGATGTCACTCAGGAGATCAGCAAGGCCTTCTTCGGCGCGGTACCCGCCGGAGCACTGGCAGAGCAGGAACAGTAGGCTTGGAGCCATAGGCAGGAGCAATGTCCGTCATTCCGCCGCCCCCGCGGCCGCTGCAGCAGTTCTTCCGTTCCGGCCCGATGCCGTGCCCTTACCTGCCCGGCCGGGTCGAGCGTAAACTGTTCACGCGTCTGAGCGCGCCCTTTGCGTCGGAAGTGAATTCCACCTTGTCGCGGGCGGGGTTCCGGCGGAGTCACGACATCGTCTACCGGCCGGTCTGTCCGGGTTGCTCCGCCTGTGTACCGGTGCGGATCCCGGTCAAGGAGTTCCAGCCGGGCCGCAGCATGCGGCGCATCCTGAAGGCCAATGCCGACCTCTCCGTCGCGGAAGTCCCGGCCATCGCGACGCACGAGCAGTTCCGCCTGTTCCACGCCTACCAGATGTCGCGCCATGGCGACAGCGACATGGCCCGCATGAGCTTGGCCGACTACAGCGCCATGGTCGACGAGGGCCGGGCGGAGACCTGCCTGTTCGAGGTTCGCGACAGTCGGGACCGGCTGGTCGGCGCCATCCTGACCGACCGGCTGCGCGACGGTCTTTCCGCGGTCTACAGCTTCTTCGACGCCGACCAGGACAGGCGGAGCCTCGGCACCTTCATGATCCTGTCGCTGATCTCCCAGTCGCTGACCGAAGGACTTCCCCATGTCTATCTCGGCTACTGGATCAGGAGCAGCCGGAAGATGGCGTATAAGGCGCGCTTTCAACCTCTAGAGGCGCTTGGGGCCGACGGGTGGTTCCGCATGGCGCTTGAGGACGTGACCTTGCCGACCAGTGCGGTCTGATCGTCGCTGCGGCGTCGCCGCCATTCCAACGCCATGATCTTGTGGGATAAGCTCTTCTCGTTCAGGT
>NZ_JCACHA010000941.1:0-7014 GCF_059503625.1 Skermanella sp. | reverse complement strand
CTCCTGGGTCGCCGGCTTCCATTGCATGGGGCGCTCGACCCGGTCGAAATCGCGCGACATCGATCCCGATGCGGACACCGTGAAGACGGGGTCGAACACCGCTTCCGCCTCAGTCAGGGCCCGTTCGACCAAGCTCTTGCTCAGGCCGCTCCGCTTGATGTCCAGGTTTCGCTGCAAGGCCGCCATCACGGCGTCGCGCAGGCCGATCTCGCGGATCTCCAGCGGTGCGAACAGAACGCCGGTCCGCGCCAGCGCCTCGCGCATCGCCGCCACCACCGCGTTGCCGGTCCGCTCGTCGGCGATGCGGGCCGCATCCAGGGTGAACATGCCGGGCGGCACCTCCAGCGCGTCGGGCGCCGGGGCCTGGACCGGAGGGCGCGGCTTGGTCTGTGCCCGAAGCGGGGCCTGCGCCGCAGGCACCAGGACGGCCGCGAGGACAAGCCCCGACACCATCGCGCGGGCCGCCGTTCCAAGTCTCCTCATTGCAGGAAGTCCTCTTCAAGGGTCCCCTGTGCCGCACCCAGCCTGACCCGCGCCTTATGGATCTCGACGCGGGCGCTGGCCTGATTGAGGCGGGCGGACAGCACGTCCTGATAGCCGTTCATCACCTCGAACTCCGTCGCCAGGCCCCGTTCCCGCTCTTCGACCAGCCTCTCATAGGCGAACGACGCCAGTTCCATGTCGCCCTGGCTGACCTGCATCACCGCCTGGGCGCCGCGCATGTCGGCCAGCGCCCGGTCGACCGAATTGATGATGCGCTGCCGCGTCTGCTGGGCACGGTCGAAGGCGTTGCGCTCGTCGATCCTGGCCCGGCTCAGTGCCGCCTTGGCCGCCTGGTTGCCCAGCGGGTAGAGGTAGCGGACACCGACGAAGATGTTGGTCTGGTCCGGCTTGCCGAGGTTCAGCATCGCCGTTCCCGGATCGCTGAACCCGAAGGAGGCGTCGCTCTGGGTCAGCTTGGCGGTCAGCACCAGATCGATGTCCGGCAGCGACTGGTTATCGCGGTAGGCGAGGTTCAGCTTGCCCACGTTGACGTCTTCCTGGGCGGCCATGATCTCGGGGTTGCCGATCAGGGCGCGGTCGTAGGCGTCGGCCGGCGGCTCCGGCACGGTGCCGGCCAGCAGCGCCTCCGCGTCGGCCGGCACCAGGATCGTGTCGGCATCTGCCGCCATCAGCGTCAGGAGCGAACTGGAGCGCAGCAGGTACTGGGTCCAGGCCGCCTCTTCCCGCAGGACGAACGACGCCAGTTCGCTGTCGATCTGGCCCAGCTCGTAGTTGGTGATGGTGCCGGAGCCGAGCAGCCGCGTAACGCGGGCGCGCCGCTGGTCCAGCACCACCTTCTGTTCGTTCAGGATCGTGATGTCCTGAAGGCTGCGGATCATGTCCCAGTAGGTCTGAAGCACCTCCGCCAGGGTGGCGTTGCGGACCGCCTGCTCCGCGAAGGCGGCGCGCCGGTCGCCGCTGCGGGCGCTCGCCAGGTCCAGGTTTTCCTTGGAACCGGCCTCGCCGAAGCCCTTGGTATAGGGCAGCGAGATCGTGGCGCTCAGCGATGCGCCCGCGGTCCAGTACAGCTTCTCTCCCCAGCCGAACGGGTCCTCGGCCGAAATCGGGCGGGTCAGCGCCGGCGCCTGGACGCCGTTCTTCTGGTTGTAGCTCGTGCTCAGCGAAGCGTTCAGGGCGGTGCCGAACGAAAACACCTTCGATGCGCCGACCGACGCCGTGATCCTCCTGGTGGAGGGATTCTTCAGGCTGGCGGCCTCCTTGGCCGTCGAATAGACCGGGATCTGGCCGCACAGGCCGGGACCGATGCCGCCATTGACCACCTGGTCGTCCTCGAGCACGCAAGGGACCTTTTCGCCATCGACTTCCTCGACCGTCTTGGTGCCGCCCTGGACGAAGTCGGGGATGCCGTCGGCATCCTCGTCGGCGGTCAGGTCGCTGTCCGGCGTTCGCGGCCGCCCGACCATCTCGATACGGTCGGCGGTCTTCGACATGCCGCCGCTCAGCGACGCGCTGAGACTGACGTCGAAGGCCGCATCTCGCTGCGTCACCAGCGCGCCGGCCGATACCAGCGCCTCGTGGGCGGCGAGAAGGTTGTAGTTCTGGCGCAGGGCTTCGTCCGCGACGATGTTCAGCGTGACTTCGCGCAGCACCATGCTGTCGAGCAGGCGGCGCACGCCGGGAGACGGACCGGCGGCCGCTTTCCGCACCAGGGACATGGGATCGAAGCTGCGCATCTGGGCGTCGAGCGGCGACGGGACGCGGAGAAGCAGCGGCAGCACCAGCAGGAGCCTGCCGGTCGCCTTCAACTTACTCAGTCGACTTTTTGCCGAACGAACAATGATGGGTTGCATCAAGAGAGGTTTTGCCGGAGGCCTGAGCTACAGGCCTCGATTCATGCCACTTCCGGAACGATCCCGCAATCCTTTATAGGTAGACAAATTGCCGGAGGTGTTAGTAAATCTAGGCTCTCGGCACGTGAGACGGGTGATTACATCCATCTGCCGCAGCAGGAAGTAGATCGGCAATTTTAGTCGTGCGTTAAATGGAACGGATGTATTTACGGTCATGGATGATGATTATCGCCAGCCAAGCCCCTATTCGGCCGGTATATTCGCGGATAGCACGAACGATCACATCAATGAATGCATCGCCCGGATCGAGACTCTGAAGCTGAAGATTTTAGGGAATTCCCGGATCTACGACTTCGAGCAACATGATTTTCTCAGCGAGCTGAACACTCTGCGCGCGGCTTATCTTCACCTGTGCACGCTCGCACCCCCGGTAGCGAACGCCGTCCACGAACGGGTGAAACCGGCGCCGCCCACGCGCAGCCGCGAGAACCTCGAGCTTGAAGGCGTCCTCGGCTCCAACCACCAGATCGCGGCCAATCTCGACCGCATCGCCCGGATTGCGCCCTCGCAGCTGACCGTCCTGCTGGAGGGCGAGACCGGCTCCGGCAAGGAGCTGTTCGCCCGGATCATCCACCTGAACAGCAAGCGCGACAAGTTCGTCGCCGTCAACTGCGGAGCCCTGCCCAGCGGAGTGATCGAATCGGAACTCTTCGGCCACTCCAAGGGCTCCTTCACCGGCGCCACCGCCGACCGCAAGGGCCGCTTCGAGGAGGCCAGCGGCGGCACGATCTTCCTGGACGAAGTCGGCGAACTGGAACCGCTGGCCCAGGTGAAGCTGCTTAGGACCCTGGACGTCGGGGAAATCCAACGCGTCGGTTCCGACAAGGTGACCAAGGTGGACGTGCGCGTGATCGCCGCGACAAACCGCAACCTGGAACAGATGGTCGCCAACGGGCAGTTCCGCGAGGACCTGTTCTTCCGCCTGAACATCTGCCATCTGCTGATCCCGCCGCTGCGCGAGCGGCGCGACGAGATCCAGCTCCTGCTGGAATATTTCATCCGCAAGGTCTGCGCCGACAACGGCATTCCTGTGCCGTCGCTGGACGCCGAACTGAAGCAGTTCCTGGTCGAGACCTACCATTATCCCGGCAACATCCGGGAGCTGAAGAACCTGGGCATGTATATCGCCCATATCTACGACGGCCGGCCCGTCCGGATCGGCGACCTGCCGCAGCGCTATACCCGCGCCCATGTCGATCCGGCCCCGCCGCATCCCGACGACGACCATCGCGTCGTCCGCGACCGGGCGGAACGCAGCCACCTGAGCGAGCTTCTCCTGCGCCACAACGGCGATATCAAGGCGGTCTGCTCGGCCCTCGACCTGTCCCGCGCCAGGCTCTACCAGCTCATGAAGAAGCACCACCTGAAGCCCGACGAGTTCCGCCAGCGCTAAGGCCGCGACCGGCGGCGGCCGTAAAGGTCGACCGCATGCGCCAGCAAAGAGCCGAGCAAGGGCAGTGCCACCAGTTCCCAGCCGGCTCCCACCAGCGCCGCCCGCACCGCCAGCAGCAGGCAGGCTCCGGATGCCAGATTGGCCGCCATTCCCCCGAACCCGGGGCCGGAACCGGACCACCGCCGCCACAGCGCCAGCACCGCCGCTTCGACTGCGACCAGGACCAGTATCAGGTCGATGATGCGCCCGCTCGCGAACAGTTCAGCCATCGCATTACTCCCGCCCCGAAAACACTCGTTGAAAACGGAAGGCTCATGGCGTGATCCGGGGTGATGTGCTTCGTAGACGCGGCTTCCAGCCGCGTTGAGTGCGCGGATAAGCGCACTCTCCCACTTACGCATTCGTGTCCGTCGAAGCCGTTGAAGTGCGAAGCTACGCTGCTGGAAGCCGCGTCTACGGCAGTTCTCAGCGAAGCAAACTCATCACACCGAAACGCGATAAGAGCCAAACGGAAAACGGCCCGGGAGTTTCCTCCCGGGCCGTCATCCATCTCAACCGGCCGGCAATTCAGCCGGCCGGACCGAAGCCTTACGCGGCGGCCTTGGAGGCGATGACCTCGTCGGCGACGTTGCGCGGAACCGGATCGTAGTGGCTGAACTCCATGGTGAAGGTCGCACGACCGGAGGTCATGCTGCGCAGGTCACCGATGAAGCCGAACATCTCGGACAGCGGCACGTGTGCCTCCACCGCAAGGTTCATGCCACGCTCCAGCTGGCCCAGGATCAGGCCGCGGCGGCGGTTCAAGTCGCCGATCACGTCGCCCAGATGGTTTTCCGGGGTGACGACCTCGACCTTCATGATCGGCTCCAGCAGGACCGGATTGGCCCGGCGGATCGCCTCACGGAAGCAGGCCTTGGCAGCGATTTCGAACGCCAGCGCGCTGGAGTCGACGTCGTGGTACTTGCCGTCGATCAGCGTGGCCTTGAAGTCCACGGTCGGGAAGCCGGCGAGCACGCCATCTTCCTTCTGGACCTCGATGCCGCCGCCGACAGCCGGGATGTATTCGCGCGGGACCGAGCCGCCGACGATCGCGTCGACGAACTTGAAGCCTTCGCCGCGTTCCATCGGCTCGAACACCATCTTTACTTCGGCGAACTGGCCCGAACCGCCGGTCTGCTTCTTGTGGGTGTAGATGTGCTCGATCTTGCTGGTGATCGTCTCGCGGTACGCGACCTGCGGACGGCCCACGACCGCTTCCACGCCGAACTCGGTGCGGATACGGTCGATGGTGATCTCCAGGTGAAGCTCGCCCATGCCGCGCAGGATGGTCTGCCCGGTTTCCTTGTCCAGCTCCAGGCGCAGCGACGGGTCGGCGCGGACCATCTTGCCCAATGCCGCACCCAGCTTTTCCTGGTCGCCCTTGGTCTTCGGCTCGACCGACACGCTGATGACGGGGTCGGGGAACTTCATCCGCTCGAGGATGACCGGATGGGCCGGATCGCACAGGGTGTCACCGGTCTCCGTCTCGGCCAGCGAAACGAAGGCGATGATGTCGCCGGCGCGGCATTCCTCGATCGCGTTGGTGTCCTTGGCGTACACCTCGACCATGCGGCCGATGCGCTCGCGCTTGCCGCGGGTGGAGTTCAGCAGGGTCATGCCCTTCTGCGCCACGCCGGAATAGACACGGGCGAAGGTCAGCGCGCCGAACTGGTTGTTGATGACCTTGAAGGCCAGCGCCGCGAACGGCTCGTCGTCGTCGCAGTGACGCTCGCCGACCACTTCACCTTCCTCGTCAACGACCTTGATCGCCTCGACGTCGGTCGGGGAGGGCAGGTACCACACGACGGCGTCCAGCATCTGCGGCACGCCCTTGTTCTTGAAGGAGCTGCCGGCGATGACGGGGGTGAAGGCGCCGGTGACGGTGCCCTTGCGGATGCACTTCCGGAGCACCTCGACGGCGGGGTCTTCGCCCGAGTCCAGATACGCTTCCATCGCCGCGTCGTCCTGCTCGAGAGCGGTATCGATCAGCTCCTGGCGGTACTTCGGGATGTCGCGCAGGATGTCGAGGTCTTCCTTCACCTCGATCTTCAGCTTGGCGGCCAGATCGCCGGTGATCTCCCACTCTTCCCACTGGGCGTCCTTCTCGTCCGAGAACCAGACGAGGGCCTTCATGGTCACGAGGTCGATCAGGCCGCGGAAGTTGTCTTCCGAACCGATCGGCAGCGACAGGATCATCGGGCGGGCGCCCAGGCGGTTGACGATCATGTCGACGCAGCGGCGGAAGTTCGCGCCCGACCGGTCCATCTTGTTGACGTAGCACATGCGCGGGACGTTGTAGTTGTCCGCGAGGCGCCAGTTCGTCTCGGACTGCGGCTCGACGCCGGCAACGCCGTCGAACACCACCACGGCACCGTCCAGCACGCGGAGCGAGCGGTTGACTTCGATCGTGAAGTCCACGTGGCCGGGGGTGTCGATCACGTTGATCTGGTGATCCTTCCAGAAAACGGTCACGGCCGCGCTCTGGATCGTGATGCCCCGCTTCTGCTCCTGCTCCATGTAGTCGGTCGTGGCTGCACCGTCGTGCACCTCGCCGATCTTGTAGCTGCGGCCCGTGTAATAAAGGATACGCTCGGTCGTGGTGGTCTTGCCGGCATCGACGTGGGCGATGATGCCGATGTTGCGCATATCCTTGAGTGGCGTTCTGCGTGCCATGAGTACTATTCCTGAGCCAGTCTCCTCCGGCGCCGGGGCGCCTTCGGAAGTCTCCGGCTTTATGGGTTGGAGTTCGCCGACCGCGACCGTCCATCGGGCAGGGGCGGCAGTTGCGCGCTCAGGCGGCCGGGTCGAGATGACCCGCCGCCATTGCGCTGTCCTATACAGGAAATTTGGTATCGAAAATATGTCGTTGGCCGAAGAAAGGCCAGTGCGACATTTCGTCTCGCCCCCGCATAGCTGGCATGAAAAAAATTTCCACAAGGTGATGGCGGCGTGCAACACCTTGCCGGAGCGGCTGCAAACCCCTCCCACGGCACCGCCGGCGACGCGCGCCTGTTCGCGATGCTAAACAATTTCATGCGGTTATCGTGTTTGCCCAAAAAACAGGCAATCACTCGAGACCCCTTTCCTTGACGTTCGACACACACTTCTCCTGTATAGTGTCCACAGACTTATCCACAGATATTGGGGAAATCCTTGGCGCACATCGCT
>NZ_JCACHA010000940.1:779-7017 GCF_059503625.1 Skermanella sp. | reverse complement strand
TACGTGCTGGACAGCTGGCAGTACGAAGGCATGAAGGTGCCGTCGTCGCTGGCCGAGCACCACGCGACGACGACCGAGTCCTTCAACGATACCTCGAAGACCACCAGCGAGGGTCCGCCGCCGCACGACCGCACGCTTCAGCATCCCAACTGCGTCTACCAGATCATGAAGCGGCACTATGCCCGCTACACGCCCGAGATGGTCGAGCGGGTGACGGGATGCCGCGCGGACACCTTCCTGAAGGTGTGCGAGGCGATCACCCGCGCTTCGGGGCGCGACAGAACCGGGGCGATCTGCTACGCGGTCGGCTGGACGCATCACAGCACCGGCGTCCAGATGATCCGGGGCGCCGGGATCATCCAGGCGCTGCTGGGCAATACCGGACGGCCCGGCGGCGGCGTTCTGGCGCTGCGGGGCCACACCAGCATCCAGGGCAGCACCGACATCCCGACGCTGTACGACATGCTGCCGGGCTACCTTCAGCAGCCCCACGCGTACCGCAAGCACAAGGACTTCGACCAGTATCTGGAGACGGAGCAGACGCCGACCGGCTGGTGGCATAACTTCCCAAAATACGCGGTCAGCCTGCTCAAGGCGTGGTACGGCGACCATGCGGCCAAGTCCAACGGCTTCGGCTACGAGTGGATGCCCAAGATCGTCGGCGACCATAGCCAGTTGCCGATGACGCTGGCGATGCGCGACGGCGTCATCCGGGGGATGTTCTTCCTGGGGCAGAACCCGGCCATCGGCGGCAGCAATTCCAAGATGGTTCAGGCCGGGCTGGCGAAACTGGACTGGATGGTGGTGCGCGACTGCGCGGAAACCGAGACCGCCTCCTTCTGGAAGGAAGGGCATCTGGTCCGCGACGGCGACATGAAGCCGGAAGACATCGGGACGGAAGTGTTCCTGATGCCAGGATCTCTGGCGGGCGAGAAGGACGGCACGTTCACCAATACCCATCGGCTGCTCCAATGGCACGACAAGGTCGTGGACGGTCCGGGCGAAAGCCAGTCGGAGCTGTGGTTCATCTACCATCTCGGCCTGCGCCTGAAGGAGCTTTACGCGGACAGCGACAAGGACCGCGACAAGCCGATCCAGAACCTGACCTGGACCTATCCGGAGATGAGTCCCGACCGCGATCCGTCCGCGGAAGCCGTGCTGAAGGAAATCAACGGCTATACCTGGGTGGAACGGAAGCAGCTTACCGGCATCAACGACATCAAGGACGACGGCTCCACCGCCTGTGGTTGCTGGATCTATTGCGGGGTCTTCCCGCAGGAGGACCACAACCAGTCGCGCTCCCGGCGGGCCGACGGGCCGGAGGGACCGGGGACCCACCTGGGCTGGGGCTTCGCGTGGCCGGAGAACCGCCGGACCCTGTGCAACCGCGCCTCGGCCGATCCGGAAGGCAAGCCCTGGTCGGAGAAGAAGCGGCTGATCTGGTGGGACGAGGAAAAGAAAAGCTGGACCGGCGATGACTCGGTCGATTTCCCCAAGGACAAGGCTCCCGGCTTCGATCCAGACTGGAGCAAGCATCCGACCGGCATGGACGCCCTGGACGGGCGCAGCCCCTACATCATGATCGCCGACGGCAAGGCGTCGCTGTTCGCTCCGTCCGGCATGAAGGACGGGCCGTTGCCTGCCCACTACGAGCCTCTGGAAAGCCCCGTCCACAACGCCGTCTACGCAAGGCAGTCCAACCCGGTCGCCAAGCGCTGGGAGGAAGCCGACAACCAGCTGGCGGAGCCGGGCGATCCGCGTTTCCCTCACGCCTTCACGACCTACCGGCTCACCGAGCACCATTCCGGCGGCACTCCGACCCGTTCCGTGCCGGTCACGGCGGAGTTGCAGCCGGAAGGCTTCGCCGAGATCCCGACCGAACTGGCGCGGGAACTGGGCATCGCGAACGCCGATTGGATCGTAATCTCGACGCTGCGCGGCGAGATCGAGACGCGGGCGCTCGTGACCGACCGGATGCAGCCGTTCCGTCTGGCGGAGGGCAGGGTGGTCCATCAGGTCGGCATGCCCTGGCATTTCGGCTGGAAGGGGTATGCGACCGGCGACATCGCGAATGTCCTGACTTCGGTCGTCGGCGACCCGAATACCAGCATGCACGAGAACAAGGCGCTGGTCTGCAACGTTAGACCAGGGCGCCTGACGCGGGGCGCTCCAACCCGAGGAGACGGCTGATGGGCGTCCATCCGCGCGCACTTGATTATGCCGAGTCATTTCCGAACCATGTCATTCCGGATGAATCGGAACTGACCTGCGGCACCAAGATCGAACCGGGCAAGAGCTACGGCTTCTTCACCGATACGACGTTGTGCATCGGCTGCAAGGCCTGCGAGGTCGCCTGCAAGGAATGGAACGGCCTGCCGGCCGATCACCTGGGGCTGACAGGACGCAGCTACGACAACACCGGCGATCTCGGCGCCAATACGTGGCGGCACGTCGCCTTCGTCGAGAAGATCGGCAGCGGCGGCGACCGCGCGCAGGAGATGAAGCCGTTCCAGAGCAACTGGCTGATGATGAGCGACGTGTGCAAGCACTGCGCCAACGCCCCCTGCCTGGAAGCCTGTCCGACCGGCTCGATCTTCAGGACCGAATTCGACACCGTCGTCGTCCAGCAGGACATCTGCAACGGCTGCGGATACTGCGTGCCGGCCTGCCCTTTCGGCGTGGTCGAGCTGAGCCTGGAGGACGGCAAGGCGCATAAATGCACTCTCTGTTACGACCGCTTGAAGGGCGGGCTGGAGCCGGCCTGCGCCAAGTCCTGTCCGACCGACAGCATACAGTTCGGCGAGATCGGCGAACTGTTCGAGCGCGCCGGAAAGCGTGTCGAAGACCTGCACGAGAAGGGGGCTACCGACGCTTATCTCTACGGCGCACCGGATACGCCGGGAGCGACCGGCGGCCTCAAGCACCTGAACGCTTTCTTCCTGCTGACGGACAGGCCGGAAGTCTACAATCTTCCGGTGGCGCCGACGCGAGCCAGCGACCGGGTCAGGCCCAGCTTCCTCACCGGACTGGCGGCGATGGCCGGGCTGACCCTTGCGGCTGCCGCCCTGATGTCGTCGGGCCGGGAGCGCGGACGATGAGGCAGGAGCAGGCCCGGCAGCCGGTCGAACGACGGGTCGAGCAGACGGCGATTCCGCACCCCGCCGTCGAGGAATGGAACGGCGAGACCTATTACGATCAAGCGTCGGTCAAGCCCAGCCCGTTCGACTGGAAGGTCGCGGCCTATGTCTATGTCGCGGGGCTGGCGGGGTCCGCGCAGATCATCGCGACCCTGACCGACCGCCTTGGCGACGGTGGGGACGAGACGATCGTGCGGAACGGCCGGTTCCTGGCCGTGGCCGGGGCGATGATCGGGGCGCCGCTCCTGATCATGGACCTCAAGACTCCCAGCCGCTTCTACAACATGCTGCGGATCTACCGGACCAGTTCCCCCATGTCGTTCGGGTCGTACATCCTGAGCGGTTTCGGGGCCGCGAGCGGCCTGACCGCCGTGGCTCATTTGATAGGGGAACGGCGGACGGACGGCAGCCGCTCTCCCATGCGCCGCGCGGCCGACATGACGCAGGTTCCCGCTGCCTTCCTGGGTGCCGGGATGAGCACCTATACCGCCGCACTCCTGAGCGCCACCAGCACGCCGCTCTGGGCATCGGCGCCGCAGGCGATGGCGGCACAGTTCGGAACCTCATCCATGGCGACGGCGGCGGCGGCCCTGTCGCTCGGCGAACAGATCGCCGGCAACCCCGACAACAGCCGGCGCCTGGACGGCCTCGCCGCCGTGGCGGCGGCGGGCGAGCTGATCGCGACGGCTTATGCCGAGAAGCGCCACCACGAAACCGGCGTCGGCGAAACGTTGCGCGACGGACCTATCGGCTTCAGCTACAAGGCCGGCGCACTGGCTTTGGGCCTCGGCGTGCCGCTGATCTGCCACTCGATCAATGCGCTGTCGAAGCGGCCGAGCCGGGGGCTTTCCATTCTGGGATCGCTGGCCCTGCTCGCCGGCGGGATGGTCATGCGGCAGGCGATCTTCCAGGCCGGCAACAAGTCGGCGGAGCGGCCGGACGACTATTTCCGTCTGACCCAGCGGGCACCCGAGGGGACAAGACCGCGCCGCCGCGTCGATCGTGCCGTCGATGACCGGAGACGGCTGTCATGATCGACAGGCAGGGCTGCGACAAGGCGCTGAAAACGCTGGACCACGTACTGAACGAAAAGCCCGAGCAGTACCACGAGGAAGTCGTGGAGGTTCTGCGCTGCTTGGTATCGATCCGGAACCATCTGATCGGCCGGCGCCGGAATTCGGAGCCGTCCGCCGAACTGGACGAGCGGCTCGATCATGTCAACGCCGTGGTCAGCGTGATGACCTCGGGCAGCTTTCCCGTCGTAGGCCTCAACCACGAACGCTTGAAGCAGGCCCGCGACCTCATGGCCAGCATCCTGGATACCCTCCAGCCCGATCCGAAGGCACCCCAGCCTTCGTCCCCCTGACCTCCGGAAGAGCTTGGCCGACCTTGCTGCAAGACCCGACACACCCCCATCCGTCGCCGGAGCCGACCCGACGCCGTACCGGAGCCGCTACTAAAGCCGTAGCGGCCGCCCTTCCCGTGCTCGCGTCCTGCTCCGGCCCGCAATCGACGTTCACGGCCGCCGGAAGCGAGTCCGAGAGCATCCTCTACCTGTTCTATGTGATGGCGGCGGGTGCTTCGGTCATCTGGCTCGTCGTCATTGGCCTCAGCCTTTATGCGGTACGCACGACCCCCGCCCGCGACGGCGCCCGCATCGGAGTCCAGCTGATCATCTGGGGCGGCTGCGTCTTCCCGACGGTCGTGCTGGCGCTCCTGCTGTACTGGGGCCTGGAGAAGATGCCGGGATACCGCCGCCCGGCCGACGGTCCAAGGATCGCGGTTTCCGGCGAGCGGTTCTGGTGGCGGGTCGCGTATGACGTCGAGGGCGAACCGGGCATCGTCAAGAGCCTGCCTGCGGGCGGCGTCGAAAGCGCCAACGAAATCTGGATACCGGTCGGCCGCCGGACCGAAATCCTGCTCGGCAGCCCCGACGTGATCCACTCCTTCTGGGTTCCGGCATTGGCCGGCAAGACCGACATGATACCGGGCCGGGTCAACCGCATCGTCCTGGAGCCCCTTGTCGAAGGCATCTACAACGGTGTCTGCGCCGAGTTCTGCGGCGATGCCCATGCCCAGATGGGCCTGCGCGTCGTCGCCGTCCCGGAGGCCAAGTATGCGGCCCATGTCGCGGCGATGGCCGAACCCGCCGCCGTCGTGTCGGGCAGGGGAGTCGATGCCTTCCTAGGCAACGGGTGCGCCGCCTGCCACACCGTCCGCGGAACGCCGGCTGCGGGCTCCATCGGACCGGATCTCACCCATGTCGCGTCGCGGCTCACCCTCGGCGCCGGTCTGCTGGAAAACAACAGGGAGAACCTGACCGCCTTCATCCGCGCCACCGACCATGTGAAACCGGGTGTGCAGATGCCGGCCTTCGGCATGCTCCCCGACGACGATATCGCGGTCATCGCGAACTGGCTGGGAGAACTGCGATGAGCGCCACTCATGACGGTCGCGACGCCGAGGAGCTTCGCAAAGGCCAGGAAGAACGGCTGAACAAAGTCTGGGAGACCCCGAAGGGCTGGCGCTACTGGTCGGTGGTCAACAATACGGAAGTCGGCATCTGGTACACCGCGACGTCCTTCGCCTTCATGCTCTTCGCAGGCGTGCTGGGGCTGCTGGCCCGTGTCCAGCTCGCCGTTCCCGAGAACGACTTCCTGACGGCAAGCTTCTACAATCAGGTCTATACGCTGCACGGAACGGTGATGATGTTCCTGTTCGCGGTGCCGATCTTCGAGGCGGTGGCAATCGTCATCCTGCCCCAGATGCTCGGCGCCCGCGACCTGCCGTTCCCCCGGCTGTCGGCCTTCGGCTACTGGTGCTTCCTGATCGGCGGCGTCTTCGTCTCGGGCTCGATCTTCTTCGGTGCGGCGCCGCAAGGCGGCTGGTTCATGTATCCGCCGCTGACGACGCAGGAACGGTTCACGCCCGGCTACGGTCCGGACATCTGGCTGCTCGGCCTGTCGTTCATCGAGGTCGCTTCCATCGCCGCCGCCGTCGAACTGATCGTCGGCACCCTGAAATGCCGGCCTCCCGGCATGCGGCTCAACCTGATGCCGCTCTACGCCTGGTACGTGCTCGTCGTCGCCGGCATGATCCTG
>NZ_JCACHA010000940.1:0-769 GCF_059503625.1 Skermanella sp. | reverse complement strand
CCGCTGATCGCCGGCGACGTCCTGTTCGAGCTGGAACGGCTGTTCAACTGGCCGTTCTTCGATCCGGAACGCGGCGGCGACCCGATGCTGTGGCAGCACCTGTTCTGGATTTTTGGTCATCCGGAAGTGTACATCGTGTTCCTTCCAGCTATCGCTCTGGTAGCAATGATCGTGCCGACCTTCGCACAGCGGCCCCTGATCGGCTACTCCTGGATCGTGCTGGCGGCAGTCGGCACCGGCTTCCTGTCCTTCGGCCTGTGGGTCCACCACATGTACGCGACCGGCTTGCCATCGATCTCCCTGGGGTTCTTCTCGGCCGCTTCCGAAGCGGTGGCGATTCCCACCGGCGTCCAGGTCTTCGTCTTCATCGCGACCCTTCTGGCCGGCCGGGTCGTCAACTCCGTACCGATGCTGTTCGTCAGCGGCGCGCTTGCGGTCTTCGTCATCGGCGGGTTGACCGGCGTCATGGTGGCGCTGGCGCCGTTCGACTGGCAGGCGCACGATACCTATTTCGTCGTCGCCCACCTGCACTACGTCCTGATCGGAGGCATGCTCTTCCCGGTAGTCGCAGGCGTCTACTATTATTGGCCCCTGGTCGGCTCGCGCCGGCTGTCGGACCGGCTGGGCAAGATCGCCTTCTGGCTGATGCTGATCGGCTTCAACGTCGCCTTCTTCCCGATGCACTTGTCGGGGCTGATGGGAATGCCGAGGCGCGTCTGGACTTACCCGACAGGCCTGGGACTGGATCTTCCCAACCTGATATCGACGG
>NZ_JCACHA010000939.1:0-7077 GCF_059503625.1 Skermanella sp. | reverse complement strand
CTGAAGGTCGCAGGTTCAAATCCTGCCCCCGCAACCAAACAAAACCCCTGAACCGCTCGCGGCTCAGGGGTTTTTCCTTTTTCTATTCAGGGCAGTGCCTATCTGCCCTGTGAACGGTAGCCGAGACAGGAGGGGGCATGACTGAACAGTTCACCGATGGGGCGCTGGTGCTGCTGTCCGGCGGTCAGGACTCCACCACCTGCCTCGCCTGGGCCCTCGACCGCTTCCCCATTGTGGAGACCATCGGCTTCGACTATCGCCAACGCCACTCGGTAGAGTTGGAATGCCGCGCCTCAGTCCGTGAAGGGCTGTCCAGCCTGCGGCCTGACTGGGCCGAAAAGCTCGGCGCCGATCACATGCTCGACCTCGCGACCCTGGCCTCTCTCGGTGAGACGGCCATGACGCACGATGTCGAGATCCACATGACGGCGGCTAATCTCCCCAATACCTTCGTGCCCGGCCGCAACCTGCTGTTCCTGACATTTGCGGCTGCCCTTGCCTATCGTCGCGGCCTTCGCCACATCGTCACCGGCGTCTGCGAGACCGATTACTCCGGCTATCCCGATTGCCGCGACGATACGCTCAAGGCCCTTCAGGTCGCCCTCAATCTTGGTATGGAAAAGCGCTTCGTCCTCCACACTCCCCTGATGTGGATCGACAAGGCCGCCACGTGGCAGCTTGCCGAGGACATCGGCGGCAAGCCGATGGTGGAGCTTATGGCGGAACGGACCCATACCTGCTATAAGGGCGACCGCAACCACCGCCATGCCTGGGGATATGGCTGTGGCGAGTGCCCGGCCTGCGATCTGCGGGCACGTGGCTGGGAAGTTTATGCAGCAAAGCGCGCCAAACGGGCGCCTTCGGAAATCACTGATGTTTAGCCTGATCTTCAGCCGCCGTTACTCGATGGCTCACCGCCTGCTGTCCGGCGGTTCGCCGAAATGCGCCGTCCCGCACGGCCACAACGAAACCGTGACGGTCAAGCTCAAGTCCACGCGTCCCCAACGTCTCGACGGCGGCGCCAATATGGTCGAGCCGTTCGAGCGCGCCAAGAAGCAGTGGCACTCCTGGATCGACAACCACGTCGATCACGCCTTCCAGGTTTCCGACCGTGATCCTTTGATCGAAGTCTTCGCGCGGATCGAGCCGGAGGTTCTGCCGCGCCTGATGGTGATGCCCGGCGATCCGACGACCGAGCTTCTCGCCGCCTGTTTCATGGCCAAGCTGAACGCCTTCCTCGCGGCGGATGGCGGCCGGCTCACCTGCGTCGAAGTCTCGATCGAAGAAACGCCGACCAACACCGTCGCCTTCGACGGCGATCCCGCCCAAGTCATCCCGGCAGGCACCGGAGACGACAGCTGGTGGTGGCGCGCGGACAACTCGATCAACGACCTGCTGCCGGGCAGCGATCCGGTCGCCGACACCTGCGCCTCGGCCAATGCCTGAGGAGCGCATGTAATGAGCTACGCCGTAAAGGAAATCTTCTACACGCTTCAGGGCGAGGGCGCCCAGGCTGGACGGCCTGCCGTGTTCTGCCGCTTTGCCGGATGCAATCTCTGGTCCGGCAGGGAGGCCGACCGGGAATCAGCCGTCTGCCGTTTCTGCGATACCGACTTCGTCGGGACGGACGGGACCGGCGGTGGCCGTTTCCCCGACGCCGCAACCCTGGCTGCCGCCGTCGCGGCGCAGTGGCCTGCGGGCGTCGGCGGGCGTCCCTATGTCGTCTGCACCGGTGGCGAACCTCTGCTTCAGCTCGATACCCCGCTGATCGAGGCCCTGCACGCGGCAGGGTTCGAGATCGCGATCGAAACCAACGGCACCAAGCCGGTGCCGGATGGCATCGACTGGATCTGCGTCAGCCCAAAGGCCGGTTCTCAGTTGGTGGTCGAGCGCGGCAACGAGTTGAAACTGGTTTTCCCGCAGGCGGAGCCGGAGGCAAGGCCCGAGAACTTCCTGAACCTCCGCTTCGACAACTTCTTCCTGCAACCGATGGACGGCCCTGATCGGACCGAGAACCTTCAAGCCACCATCGCCTATTGCCTCGCGAATCCGAACTGGCGCCTGAGCCTCCAGACGCACAAGATTATGGGTATCCCCTGAAGGCTTATAGGCAAGCCTTCAGGTCATGCCATCATCTGTAAAGTCCATAAACCAACTGCCCGCTGGACTGATTGGGTTTGTGCCGCTTTTATCCGGTAACTGACCAATCCGGAGCGGTTCATGATGATTAAGCTGATGGCGGGGGTCATTGCCGGAACTCTGGTTACAGTCGGTGCCCAGGCGGCCGACATGGCAAATCGGGGCGAGTATCTGGCGACCATCATGGACTGCACCGGCTGCCACACCGGCGGGGCCCTTGCAGGCAAGCCCGACGCGGCGCTTTATCTTGCCGGCTCCTCGATAGGTTTCGAGCTTCCCGGTCTCGGCATCTTCTATCCGCCCAACCTCACCCCCGACGCCGACACTGGCCTTGGAGGCTGGTCCGAGGCAGATATCATCAAGTCGCTACGGACGGGAGTCCGCCCCGACGGACGCGAACTCGCACCCGTAATGCCTTGGCGGTCATATTCCAAAATGACGGACAGCGATGCTCAGGCTCTTGCCAGCTACCTGAAGAGCCTCAAGCCCGTTCGCAACGCCGTCCCTCAGATCGCCGCGTCGGGCGACGCCGCTAAGGGTCCTTACCTGACCGTTGCGATGCCGAAGAAGTAGCGGGGCCTTATCCGCGCCGTCAAACCCGTAGACGGTAGTGATACCGGTAGGCTTCGGCAAAGCCGAGGCCGCCGTAAAGCTCCCGCGCCGCATCGTTGCGCCCGAGTACTTGCAGGTAGCTTGCGGAGGCTCCCTGCGTCCTCCCCCAGGCCAGCAGGGACTTCACGAGCAGACGTCCTATGCCCCGGCGTCTCGCCTCCGGAACCGTCACGATATCGAACAGTCCGACCATGCCGCGCTCGACCACCGCCAGCCCATAGGCGAGCGGCTTCCCGGCTTCGAATACGGTCCCATAGCCTGCCGGCATCAGGATAGAGGCCAGCATGCGGTCATGAACCCCCCGCATGGCCGGCGAAATACCGTTGGCGGCGGCGAACCCGGCGCTCCAGGACGATGACGGCTGCGCCTGGATCTCCACATCGGGATCGACCCTGATGTCTTCCCCAAGCGCCATGGTCATTATCTGGGTCTCGTCCATATACCGGTAGCCCGCCCGATGCAGCACGCCGTCAGGCTCGTTGCCGGCCAGGGGAGACAACCGGAAGATCGTCGGCAGACGTTGACGGCCATAAAGTGCTTCCGCCAAGTCCAGCGTCTCGCGAAAATTCCCTGCCGGAGCAATTGCATTGACCGAGTTCGCGCGCCGCGTCAGCCCGTCGGAAAAGCGGAAGAGCCAGCCGTCGCAGTAGGCGGACCGCAGTGCAGGCCACGCGTTGAACGCCCGTTCTTCCAATGCCCTGATTGCTGCGTCGTTCAAATTCATTCCGGTCCGTCTCGGCGGTCAGTTCGATTCGTGAGCCGAACCATAGCGCTAAACCGTTAACGTGACACCGGCCGGCAGAATGCCGGCTCCGATTGTTCGCACGACAGAAGAGAGGACTGCCGTTCGTGTCTCCATCTCAGCCAGTAGCCCGAATCTTTCCCCGTCTCCAAGGCCGTTTCGCCCTGGTCACCGGCGCTTCGCGCGGTATCGGCAGCGCGGTAGCGGTCCGCTTCGCCGAAGAAGGCGCCACGGTCGCCATCAACTACTCAGGCTCCGAGGGTGCGGCCAAGGAAACGCTCGACCTCGTGCGCGAGGCCACGGCCAGATCGGGAACCGACACCAACCCCGACGGCCATAAGATCATCCAGGCCGATGTCGGTGACGAGCGTTCCGCCCTCGCCATGGTCGACGATATGCTGGGCGAGTGGGGCCGGCTGGATATCCTGGTCAACAATGCCGGCATCCAGTCCGAAGCCAAAAGCGAATCCTACACCGTTGCCGAGTATCACAAGATCCTGAACGTCAACCTTACGGGCGCTCTGGTCTGCTCCCAGGCGGCGATCCGGCATTTTCTGTCGCGGCCGGGCGGCGGCACAATCATCAACTGCTCCAGCGTCCATCAGATGATCCCGAAGCCCGGCTTCATCGCCTATTCGATCTCCAAGGGCGGCTTGGGCAACATGACTCGTACACTGGCGCTGGAATATGCCGACCGGGGCATCCGGGTCAACGCCGTAGCCCCCGGCGCCATCCTGACGGACATCAACAATGCGTGGCGCAACGATCAGGAGGCCCGCGCCAACGTCGAGTCCCATATCCCGATGGGACGCGCCGGATCGCCTGAGGAAATGGCGTCGGTCTTCGCCTTCCTGGCGTCCGACGATGCGTCCTACATTACGGGGCAGACGATCTACGCCTGCGGCGGCCTGACGCTGTTCAACGACTTCCGGACGAACTGGGCGTCCTGACGCCTGTCACCTGGACGCGGCGCGGGCGGCCAGCGCCAGCCCGCTCGCGACCGAGGTCAGTTCTCCGCCGGTCCGCAGCTTGTCCTCTCCGAAACGGTCGGAGAACAGGCGGCGGATGACCGGGATGAACGAGGACCCTCCGGTCATGAATACCCGGTCGACATCGGCGAAGGAGACGCCGGTACGCTCCATCAGGTCGTCGACGCAGCCGGCGATGGCAAGGGTTTCCGGCTTCACCCAGTCCTCGAAATCAGCGCGCTGGATCGTCGTTTCGATCGAGGCGCCGGGCAAGGCGAAGCGGAATTTCGTCTCCGGTTGGCCCGACAGCAAGACCTTGGCGTGCTCGACCGCGCGGTGAAGGTGGAAGCCCAGACCTTCCTCGATCACGGTGATCAGCGCCTGGATCTGCGTCGGGTTCTCGGAGGTGCGCAGGATCTCCGTCAGCATCCGCCGTGTCTGCGTGGTGTTCAGGAACGACAGCAGGTGCCAGCGCCGCATGTATTCGAATGGCCAAACCGGCATCGGCAGCATCTGCCCGTCCATCGACCGGTAGTGCGTCCCGCGGCCCAGGTGAGGCGTCACGCAATGCTCGACGATCCGGCTGTCGAAGCTGTCGCCGGCGATCCCGACGCCGCCGACTCCCAGGATGTCGCCCGCACGGTCGCCGTCGGCCTGCGCCGAGGCGCGGGCTTTCGGGCCGACCCGCAGCAGGCAGAAGTCGCTGGTACCGCCACCGAAATCGGCGATCAGCACCAGCTCGTCACGCTCCAGTCCGCTTTCGTAGTGGTAGGCTGCCGCGACGGGCTCTAACTCGAACCGGATCTCATGCACTCCGGCCAGCCGGAAGGCTTCCCGCAGGCGGTCCAGCGCCATCGCCTCGGCATCGTCGCCGGCATCGCCGACGAAGTGGGCCGGTCGACCGACGACGATCGTCTGGGGCAGGGGGCCGGCCGATGTCTCGGCCTTGGCCTTCAGGTCCTTCAGGATCAGCGAGACCAGCGGTTCGATGCCGAACTGCTTGCCGAGGATGTTGGTGCCGGTGAAGTCCTTCGACGCCAGATAGGACTTCACCGACTGGACGAACCGTCCTTCGCCCTCGCTGTCCAGATAGGCCTCGATCGCCTCCGGCCCGGCCCAGTGGACCAGAGTGGTCCCGAGACGGTCTTCCTGCTTCTCGAAGAACAGGACGGAGCGGAAGGTCTCGAAGACCTGAGTACCGACGGTCAGCGGGACCAGCCGCGACGGCCCGGAGGCCTCCGCGATGGCGACCGCGCTGTTGGTGGTGCCGAAATCAATGCCGACGTAGGACAAGCTTTGAACTCAGTGGTAACGGGCAATGGTACGGGCTGTGGCTGAACCGGTACTGAACCGGACCGGTCAGAAATAGCGCTTCAGGTTGGTGCGGATTCGCTCAAGGACCGGCGCCGGCTGGTCGGGAATCTCGAATTTCCGGCCGGTGATGATCTCGAAGACGTCGATATAGAGGGCGGCGGCATCGAGCACGACATCGCCGGGGATCTCGGGAATGTCGTCCTGATAGGGATCGCAGCGCGCGGTGACCCAG
The DNA here is from genome assembly GCF_059503625.1 of Skermanella sp. Lineage (NCBI taxonomy): Bacteria > Pseudomonadati > Pseudomonadota > Alphaproteobacteria > Rhodospirillales > Azospirillaceae > Skermanella > Skermanella sp. Next base: position 1,070 of record NZ_JCACHA010000939.1, on the reverse strand, counting down.
GTCCGGACGAAGTCCTTGTCGAAGCTTTCCGGCCGCTCGCCGGCGGCGATCCGGCTGTCGTAGCTCTTGGCGAACCAGTATCGGCTGCTGTCGGGCGTGTGGATCTCGTCGGCCAGGATGATGTTGCCGGATTCGTCGAAGCCGAACTCGTATTTGGTATCGACCAGGATCAGTCCGTGCTCCGCCGCGATCTGCCGGCCGCGCTCGAACAGGCCCAGCGCCAGCCGGGAAACCGTGTCCCACTGCTCCTGTGTCAGCAGCCCGCGCTCGGTGATCTCACCGGGAGTCAGCGGTTCGTCATGGCCGCCGTCGAAGGCCTTGGTGGTCGGCGTGATGATCGTGTGCGGCAGCTTCTGGTGCTCGTGCATGCCGTCGGGCAGGGTGACGCCGTATACCTGCCGCTCGCCCTTTTTGTACATCGACCAGATCGATGTGCTGGTGGTGCCGGTCAGGTAGTCGCGCACGACGATCTCGACCGGCATGATGTTCAGCCGGCGGCATACGACCACGTTGGGATCGGGATAGTCGATCACGTGGTTCGGGCAGATGTCCGCCGTCTTCTCGAACCAGAAGCGGGCGATCTGGGTCAGCGCTTCCCCTTTGAACGGCACGGCGGTCAGGATGCGGTCGAACGCGCTCAGGCGGTCGGTCGCGATAATGATTCGCCGCCCGTCGGGCAGGTCGTAGTTGTCCCGCACCTTGCCCCGGTAATGATTGGGCAGTTCCGGTATCGTCGCGTCGCGCAGCACGTTGCCGAGATGCGCTTGAGAAATCTTCTTATCCACCACAGGCCCCGATCGGGAAATTGACGCCGCCATGATAGCCCGACACCAGCCCCCCATCCTAGCGTGCCGTTTGCAAACCTGTTGCCCGTGGCGTTGCACCGCCGGTTCGGCTAGATCTGTCCCAAAACTGGGAGACTGACCTATGAGCAACTGCCCCTGCGGCTCTAGCCGCACCCTCGATCAGTGCTGCGGCCCTTATCTTGACGGAGCCGCCAAGGCCCCGACGCCCGAAGCGCTGATGCGCTCGCGGTACTCGGCCTTCGTCACGGCCAACGTCGATCACCA
>NZ_JCACHA010000938.1:0-7109 GCF_059503625.1 Skermanella sp. | reverse complement strand
ATGAGCCTGATCCGGACGCTGATGGGGACGATCCCGGCGGCCCTGCTGGCGATACCCGTGTTCGGCTACTCGATCTTCGACATGGGGCTGCCGCTGGCGGCCTTCTTCGCCAACCTGATCGTCATGGGCTGGTGGCTGGGCCTGCTGATCGTGGCCCTGATCCTGCGCCACGGCCTGGGCGCCGAAAGCCTCGCCTGGGTCGCCGTCTTCCTGCTCGCCCCCGTCAGCGCCGTCTACTACCCGGTATCGGTGCTGCCCGGCTGGCTCCAGGCGGTGGCCTGGACGCTGCCATCCGCCCATGTCTTCGAAGGCATGCGGGCGCTGCTGTTCGAGAACGCCGTCCGCTGGGACCACCTGGCCTGGGCGACCGGCCTCAACATCGCCTACATGGCCGCTGCCGCCGGCGTCTTCCTGCACTTCTTCAACGTCGCCCGCCGGCGCGGCGCGCTGCTCCAGACGGGGGAGTAGCGCCCGAACATCCCGCTTAGAACGCCTGCCCGATACTGATATAGAGCTGCCAGCTCGAGTCGGTCGGCCGCTTGTTCAGCGGCACCGCGACGTCGACCCGCAGCGGCCCGAACGCGGTGTAGTAGCGCGCGCCGATGCCCGCACCCCAGCGCAGCTCTTCCGAAAAATCCAGCGTCGGGGAATCGTAGACGTTGCCGCCGTCGATGAAGGGCACGATGCCGATGGTGTCGGTCACCTTGATCCGCATCTCCGCCCCGACCTCGATCAGGCTGCGGCCTCCGGTCGGCTCGCCTTCCGAGTCCAGCGGCCCGACGTCCTGATAGCCGTAGCCCCGGATCGATCCGCCGCCCCCGGCATAGAACCTCTTGTCCGCCGGGATGGCCGCCGTGCTCGACCCGAAGACGCTGCCCAGCGAGAACCGCCCCGCCGCCACGAACCGCCCGTCGCCGATGAAGTCGTAATAGGCGCTGTTGGTCAGCCGCGCGATGGAGAAGATCGAGCCCTCGCCGCCGATCTGCTTATAGGGCGTCACCAGCAGGTCGGTGCGGAACCCCCTGGTCGGGTTCAGCAGATCGTCGGTGCCGTCGTAGCTGACATGCAGGGGAATGCCGAACAGCGTGCTGTCGGTCGTGCCGCCCAGGTTGTCGGTGACGCTGGACTGCTCCAGCGACACGCCGCCCGACACCGTCAAGGCATCGGACAGCTTCCGCTCCAGCAGGGCGGACAGCACGATGGCGTCCCGGTCGTAGGCGTCCGGCCGCTCGCGCAGCAGGGTCGCGTCCAGGATCAGCGACTGGTTGAGCGTCAAGAAATCCGGTTTGCGGAAATTGGCGTTCAATCTCGCTTCGATATCGGTCGGATCGTTCTCGCCGATCCGCGCCAGCGTGGCCGATACTCTGAACTGCTCGGCGCCGCCGAACAGGTTGCGGTGCTGCCAGTAGACATTGGTGCCGAAACCGTCCTCGGTCGAATAGCTGAACCCGGCGCCGATCGCCCGGCGCGGCCGTTCCGCGACCGTGATGGTCACCGGCGTCACGCCGTCCGGCCCCGGTTCCCGGTCCAACCCGACCCGCACCGACGAGAAGGCGCCCAGGCCGGAGATCGACGACCGCGCGTCCTCGATCTCGGCCGGGCGGTATTCCTCCCCCGGCTTCCAGGGGATGCGGTTGCGCACCAGTTGCTCGGTCACCTGATCCAGCCCCTGGACCGAGATGTCGCCGTACCGGGTCAGCGGACCCGGATCGATGATATAGGTGACGTCCATGGTCCGGGTCTCGTGATCGACCACGGCCTTGCGCTCGGCGATGTGGGCGAAGGCGAAGCCCCGCTCGGAAAGCCGGTTGGTGGCTCTGCCCTCGGCATCGACCACCTTGGCCGCCAGCGCGGTTTCCCCAACCAGGATGCCGAGATCGGCCGCCGTGATCGGGGCGCCCTCCAGCGCCACGCCGCCGGCTCCCGCCACCGTGATCCGGTCGAAGGTATAGGCCGGTCCGGTCTCCACCTTGACGTTCACCTTGGCCGGCTCGACCGTGGTATCGACCTCTATCTCCACCTTGCCGTCGTAGAACCCGACCGATCGGAGCGCCGTCAGCAGGCGTTCCCGGTCGGCGTCGGCCCGCCGGCGCAATCCTATCGGACTGGGCGGCGGCTGCTCGTTCAGGCGGAACAGGGTGGCCGTCCCCTGAAGCAGGTCGCGGAGAGAATCGTCCTCGACGCCGGTAAGCGTGACCTCGTACGGCGTCTGCTGCGCCGAGACGGGCAGGGAGACCAAACCGCCGACTGCGAGCAGCGCCGCCAGCCCCGCCACGCCGCAGGAAAGACGAAGACGCCCCCGGAACCCGGTCCGGGTATGGGCGCGCGAGCGGATCGGGCGGAATGAACTGGTGCGGTGGCCGGAAGTCAGGGGTCGTCTCCGTTCGGGCGGTGCGTGGCAAACGTAGTGGTGACGGACGAGGTTCCCCCTGGCAACCCCCGTTGCCGAGCTTTCGAGCGTCATTCACTTGAAAACCCCGAACCCGCTCCCCACTTGGGCTAAGCGGATCGGAACGCAATGGCAATGCTTGACGGGAATACCCGCCGGGCGTCCATGTCGCACCGGTTCCACTTGTAGTTTGAGGCGCAAACTGTATACTGCGCCGCAACATGACCCGGGCACTGAGATGAATCGTGGATTCATCGTCAACGTGTTTATCCGGGCGTTTTTGTTTGCCCGCGGTACGCCGCGGCTCAACCCGGGACATCAGAGAAGTTCGGTATGGATCTGCGGAATATCGCTATCATCGCACACGTCGACCATGGCAAGACCACACTGGTCGACGTGCTGCTTCGCCAGTCCGGTTCCTTTCGCGAAAACCAGCAGGTCGCCGAACGGGCGATGGACAGCAACGACCTGGAACGTGAGCGCGGCATCACCATCCTCGCCAAGTGCACGTCGGTCCTTTGGGACGGCACCCGGATCAACATCGTCGACACCCCGGGCCACGCCGATTTCGGCGGCGAGGTCGAGCGTATCCTGAGCATGGTCGACGGCGTCGTGGTGCTGGTCGATGCGGCCGAAGGCCCCCTGCCCCAGACCAAGTTCGTGGTCGGCAAGGCGCTCAAGCTCGGCCTGCGTCCCATCGTCGTGATCAACAAGGTCGACCGTCCGGACGCCCGCGCCCACGAAGTCCATGACGAGGTGTTCGACCTGTTCGCGTCGCTGGAAGCGACCGACGAGCAGCTCGACTTCCCGACCCTGTTCGCATCCGGCCGCAACGGCTGGGCGGCGGAGAGCCTAGAAGCCGAGCGCGTCGACATGAAGCCGCTGTTCGAGCTGGTCCGCCGCCATGTCCCGCCGCCGAAGGTCGCCGCCAACAAGGACGACGCGAACTTCACGATGCTGGTGACGACGCTGGAAGCCAACCCCTATCTGGGCCGCATCCTGACCGGCCGGATCGAGACCGGCACCGCCCGCGCCAACATGCAGATCAAGTCGCTGTCGCGTGACGGCAAGGTGATCGAGACGGGCCGCATCTCCAAGCTGCTGGCCTTCCGCGGCCTGGAGCGGGTCGGTGTGGACGAGGCGCAGGCCGGCGACATCGTCGCCATCGCGGGCCTGACCAAGACCACCGTCGCCGACACCATCTGCGACCCCGCCGTCGATACCGCCCTGCCGGCCCAGCCGATCGATCCGCCGACGCTGGCGATGACCTTCTCGGTCAACGACAGCCCGCTGGCCGGCCGCGAAGGCGACAAGGTCACCAGCCGCATGATCCGCGACCGGCTGTTCCGCGAAGTCGAAGGCAACGTCGCCCTCAAGGTCTCCGAAACGGACGGCGCCGATGCGTTCGAAGTCGCCGGCCGTGGCGAACTTCAGCTCGGCATCCTGATCGAGACGATGCGCCGCGAAGGGTTCGAGCTGTCGATCTCCCGTCCGCGCGTGCTGTATCAGAACGACCCGGTCACCGGCCAGCGCCTGGAGCCGATCGAGGAAGTCGTGATCGACGTGGACGAGGAGTTCTCGGGCAGCGTCGTCCAGAAGGTCTCCGAGCGCAAGGGCGACCTGATCGAGATGAAGCCCTCGGGTGCCGGCAAGTCGCGCCTGGTGTTCCATGTGCCCTCGCGTGGCCTGATCGGCTACCAGAGCGAGTTCATGACCGACACGCGCGGCACCGGCCTGATGAACCGCCTGTTCCACGGCTATGCCCCGTACAAGGGCGCCATCGCGTCGCGTCACACCGGCGTCCTGATCTCCAACGGCGACGGCATGGCTGTTGCCTACGCGCTTTGGAACCTGGAAGACCGTGGCCCGATGATGATCGATCCCGGCGTTCCGGTCTATCAGGGCATGATCATCGGCGAGCACACCCGCGGCAACGACCTGGAAGTCAACGTCCTCAAGGGCAAGCAGCTCACCAACATCCGCGCCGCCGGCAAGGATGAAGCGGTGCGCCTGACCAACCCGATCGTGATGACGCTGGAAAAGGCGATGTCCTACATCGCCGACGACGAGTTGCTGGAAGTGACGCCGAAGTCGATCCGGCTCCGCAAGAAGCACCTCGACCCCAACGAGCGCAAGCGCGCCTCGAAGCAGGCCGAAGCCAGCTAAGCTCGATCTACCCGACGTTCGTTAAAGCGCCGCGTCCCACTCAGTGGGGCGCGGTTACTTTTTGGAGCCAGCGGATCAGTTCTTCCCGCTCGGCATCGTTGCCGATGGTCTGGACCGGCATCTTGGTCCCCGGCGTGACGACGTCAGGCCCCAGCCGGAACAGCTCGCCGACCGTCTCCGCCGTCCAGACGATATCCCCGCCCTTGAGCGCCGCCGAGTACGGATACCCCGGCACGGTCCCGATCTTCCGCCCGAACAGCCCGTACAGCGTCGGCCCCGCCTTGTTGCCGCCGTCCGGCGTCACCGTATGGCAAGCCCCGCACCGCCGGAACAGCTCCGCCCCGCGCTCCCCCTTCGGCATGTCGGAAGCATTGGCGACCTGCGCCGCCCCTGCGCTCCGGACCTCGGCTCCGGTCGCCGTATCCCAGATCCGGATAGCGCCGTCTCCCCCCGCCGTCAGCAGCCGCTTGCCATCGGGAGTGAACGCCAGCCCCCAGACCGGCCCGCGATGCCCCGCCAGGGTATGAAGCACCCACCCGTCCCCCAGCGCCGAGACCACGACGGCCCCATTCACCCCCGCCGAGGCGACGGCGCTTCCGTCCGGTGACACCGCGACGCCGAGCACCGGCGCCGGATCGCTACCCTCCAGCGCCGGCGAGACCTCAACACCCGCCTTCAGGTCCCAGACCCGCACCCGCCCATCGATGCCGCCCGTAACCACGCGCTTACCATCGGGAGTCAGCACGAGCGCATTGACCGGTAACCCGCCGCCAAAAATCTCAACTTCCCGCCCGTCCGCCCGCTCCCAAACCCGAACGGTGCCATCCTCCCCCGCACTGACCACCCGTGATCCATCCAGCGTAAACGCCACCGCGTTGACATTGCCGGCATGCCCCGTCAGTTCCGCAACCTGCTTCCCCGTCTCCAGGTCCCACAACCGGATCGTCCGGTCCCAGGCCGCCGAAGCAGCCACCCGCCCATCGGGAGCCACGGCCACGGCGGCAACGCGCCCCTTATGCCCCTCCATGATCCGCTCCGGCACCGCCCGCCCCAGCCGCCACAGCAGAACCTTGCCGTCATCTCCACCGCTGACAACGCGCAAGCCATCCGGCGTGAAAGCCACCGCATTGACCGCCGCCTCATGCCCATGCATCAGCGAAACCGCAGCCCCCGCCTTCAGGTCCCAGAGCATCACCGAGTAATCGAACCCGGCACTCGCCACCCGCTGACCATCGCTCGAAAGCGCAACGCCCTTGACCACGCCGCCATGGCCGATCAACTGCGCCTGAGCCTGGAATACGGCGACAAGAAGTATTGCAATGCCGATCAGGAAACGAAGAACAGACAAAACTGGAAGCGGCATTATCCCAACTCCATTTTTGTTCAGCGCGACAAACCACAATCAACAAATGTCGGCTGCGACACTAATGGTTCCGATACGATCCCTCACCGGATAATTTACTTTTAGGTTGTTGGCCTCAACCTGTTCCGTCATCAGTGTAGGGGTCCGTGCGTACGGGCGTTGGGGCCGCCCGGTGGCTCGAACGCAATGATATTAGTGCGTATCTCTTCGGGAGCGAGGACGATTCTGATACGCTCCGCCAGTTCCTCCATGCGGAACGGCTTGAGGATGATTGCCGACACGCCGCACGCCGTCTCATTGAACGAGAAGGCGGCATGCCCGGTGATGATGATCGCCTTCAGGTCCGGGTCGGCACGGCGGGCTTCCTCGACGAGATCCGTCCCGAACATCCCCGGCATGGCGTAGTCAGTGATCAGCAGATGCACCGGCCCCTCTTGCCCAAGCAAGGCAAGCGCTTCCTCGCCGTTGCGCGCCTCTTGGACTTCATAGCCGATCTCCCGGAGCGCCATGGCAATCCCCATGCGGCCCAACGCCTCGTCGTCCACCAATAGGATCGTCTCACCGCCGCCAGCGGTAGACACCGCCCCAGGCAAGCACCGCTCGCTCTTCGGCGCGGCATTGGACTTGGGCAGGTACAATTTCACGATCGTCCCGCGCCCAGGCTCGCTTTCAATTTCGGCGCCGCCGCCGGACTGGTTGGCGAAGCCATGCACCATGCTCAGCCCCAAGCCAGTGCCCTTATCGCTTTCCTTGGTCGTGAAGAACGGGTCGAAGGCTTGCTCAAGGACATCCGCAGGCATGCCGCAGCCGGTATCGGTGACTGACAGGACGACATAGCCTCCCGGCTTGAGTTTGCCGTCTTCAGTCTGCATCACGTCCACATTGCGGGCGGCGATGGTGATCTTCCCATTCCTGTTCATCGCATCGCGGGCGTTGATGGCGAGGTTCAGGACGGCCAGCTCAGTCTGGGTGGGATCGACCATGATGGGATCCACGCTGCGGTCAATCTCCACCTCGATGCGCACGCCGTCGCCGACCGCCTTCTGCAACAGGTCGCCCATCCCGGCCACGAGGTCACGCACATCGACCGGCTGAGGGTCCAACTGCTGGCGGCGGGAGAAGGCCATGAGTTGGCGCACCAGCTTCGAGCTTCGCTCCACCGCCTGCATGGTCGCATCGGCGATCTCCCGG
>NZ_JCACHA010000937.1:0-7115 GCF_059503625.1 Skermanella sp. | reverse complement strand
CCGTCCCTCGGCCTCATGCGCATTTACCGGGAAAGTTTCGTGATTGCGTCCCCCCGGGTGAGCAACATGATATGAACAGCCGCCCACGGACCGTCCCGACCACGTATCCAGGATATCGAACACCAGCGGGCTGTGGACCGGTATGGTCGGATGCAGGCAGGAAGGCGGCTGCCATGCCCTGTACCGCACGCCGGCGACGAATTCCCCTTCAACGCCCGTGGGATGCAGCGGAACGAGGCGCCCGTTGCAAACGACTGAATGGCGCGAACCCGTCAGACCGCTGACCTTGACCTGAACCCGCTCGACCGAGCTGTCCACGTACCTTACCGTGCCGCCGCCGCCCGGCTCTTCACCTAGGACGTGCCATGGCTCCAGCGCCTGCCGGATCTCCATCACGATGCCGCGATGTGCCACTTCGCCGCACAGCGCAAAGCGGAAATTGAAGTGCGGGGCGAACCACTCATCCTGGAATGCATAGCCGTGCTCGCGCATGTCGGCCAGCACATCGGCAAGGTCCTGCTGTACGAAGTGCGGCAGCATGAAGCGGTCGGCCAGTTCGGTGCCCCAGCGCACCAGCTTGTTCTTGTACGGCGTCTTCCAGAACCGGGCGATCATGGCCCGCATCAGGAGCTGCTGCGTCAGGCTCATCTGGGCATGCGGCGGCATCTCGAACGCCCGGAACTCCACCAGACCCAGCCGGCCGCTGCTGCTGTCCGGCGAATAGAGCTTGTCGATGCAGAATTCCGCCCGGTGCGTGTTGCCCTGCATGTCGGTCAGCAGGTGGCGCAGCACTCGGTCGATCAGCCAGGGCGGACACCAGCCGCTGTCGGCGGCATGGTCGATCTGGTTGAAGGCGATCTCCAGCTCATAGAGCGAATCGTTGCGCGCCTCGTCGATGCGCGGAGCCTGGCTGGTCGGCCCGATGAACAGCCCGGAGAAGATGTAGGACAGGGCCGGGTGGTTCTGCCAGTAAGTGATCAGGCTGCGCAGCAGGTCGGGCCGCCGCAGGAACGGGCTATCCGCCGGCGTCGCTCCTCCGACCACCACGTGGTTGCCGCCGCCGGTGCCGACATGGCGGCCGTCCAGCATGAACTTCTCGGTACCCAGCCGCGCCAGCCGCGCTTCCTCGTAGAGGGCGAAGTTGTTGCGGACCAGCTCGTCCCAGGAATGGGACGGATGGATGTTGACCTCGATCACGCCGGGGTCCGGGGTCACCGCCATGCTGTTCAGGCGCGGGTCGCGCGGGGGAGGGTAGCCCTCCATGATGACCGGCATGTTCAGCTCGACCGCCGTCGCCTCGATCTCGCCGACCAGCGCCAGATAGTCCTCAAGCATGCTCATCGGCGGCATGAAGACGTACAGCTTGCCGTCGCGCGCCTCGCAGCACATCGCGGTGCGGACGATCCACCAGGCGGACTTGCCCTCTTCCGGGATCTCGGTGCGGACCTCGGCCATGGCCTGATAGGCCTGCCGGCGGAGCGCTTCCGGCTTGGGCGGCTCTACCGTGCGCTGGCGCAGCGGTACCGCATGTGGCGGCAGCGGGCCGCGCGTGTCGAACGGGTCCTGTTCCCAGGTGAAGGGATAGTCGCGCATATCGACCCAGGGCAGCGAACCCAGCGGCAGTCGGTAACCCAGCGAACTGTCGCCGGGGGCGAGCAGCAGGCGTTCCTGGCGGAGCGGCCATGTGCTGGACAGCCAGACCGGACCCTTCTGGTCCATCCGGCGGTTGATCGGCAGGGCGAAGCCGACCGGTTCGTTCAGCCCGCGCTGGAACACCTTGGCGAGACGGGCGCGCTCTTCCTTGTCCTCAAGCTTGCTGTCGAGCGGATCGACGTTGACGGGAAGCTGGGATTCCTTGCGCAGGTAATGCCAGGGGTCCTCGTACGCCGCCAGCACGAGGCTGGGATCGATCCCGAGCCTTTTCGCCAGCGTCACCAGGAACAGCCCGGCTTCCTGCGTGCCGAATCCGTAATCGACCGTCTCCTTGGCGAGCAGGTCGGAATTCGCCCACAGAGCGTCGCCGTCCTGACGCCAGTAGATGGACAGCGCCCAGCGCGGCAGGCTTTCGCCCGGATACCACTTGCCCTGTCCGTAATGGACCAGACCACCCGGCGCAAAGCGGCGCATCAGCCGGTCGAGCAGGTTGGCCGCATAGGCGCGCTTGGTCGGTCCGACGGCGGCGGTGTTCCACTCCGCCCCTTCGGCGTCGTCGATCGACACGAAGGTCGGTTCGCCGCCCATGGTCAGGCGGACGTCGCCCTCGTTCAGCTCGACATCGATCTTGTGGCCCAGCGCCTCAATGGCGCCCCATTGGCTGTCGGTATAGGGCTTGGTGACACGCGGCGCTTCATAGATGCGGGTGATCGACATCTCGTGGCCGAACTCGACCTCCGCCTCGTCCACGGCGCCGGTGATCGGCGCGGCGCTCGACGCGTCGGGCGTACAGGCCAGCGGGATATGCCCTTCGCCCGCCAGCAGCCCGGAGGTCGGGTCGAGGCCGATCCAGCCCGCTCCCGGCAGATAGACTTCGGTCCAGGCGTGCAGGTCGGTGAAGTCGACCTCGGTGCCGCTGGGACCGTCGATGCTCTTCTGGTCGGCGGTCAGCTGGATCAGGTAGCCGGACACGAAGCGGGCTGCCAGGCCGAGGTTCCGCATGATCTGAACCAGCAGCCACGCGCTGTCCCGGCACGATCCGGTCCTGAGAGTAAGCGTCTCCTCGGGTGTCTGGATGCCCGGTTCCATCCGGATGACGTAGCCGATGTCCTGCTGGAGTCGCTGGTTGAGCGCCACCACGAAGTTGACCGACTGCATCTGGTCGCGCGAGACGCCGGCGACCCATTCCTTGAGCTTGGGGCCGACTTCCGTCGTCTCCATGTAGGGGCGCAGTTCCCGCTGAAGCCAGGGCTCGTATTCGAACGGCCACTGCTCCGCACTGGGCTCCAGGAAGAAGTCGAACGGGTTGATGACCGAGATTTCGGCGACCAGATCGACCTCGATCGACAGGAAGTCGGTCTTCTCCGGGAAGACGAACCGCGCCAGATAGTTGGATTGCGGGTCCTGCTGCCAGTTCAGGAAGTGCTGCTTAGGCTCGACCTTCAATGAATAGCTGAGAATGGGCGTTCGGCAGTGGGGGGCAGGGCGTAGCCTGACGATCTGCGGACCCAGTGAAACCAGCCGGTCATATTTGTAGAACGTCTTGTGATTGAGTGCGACGTGGATCGCCATGAATTCGCCTCAGAGGAAATGGGAGCAGGGCGCAGCGTGTAAGCCTAACACCATATGCCGCAATGCGGTACGCCGCTGTCTATTCAAAATCGACCTTTGGAGAAATCGGCTAGCCTTGCCGCCCCAGGCACGGCAAACTATCTGGGGCGACAGAATGTCGCAGACCAAGCGCATACAAGATTAAGTCCGGAGGCAGAACCGCCCGGCCGAAGGATCGCGGATAACAAAAAGAACGAGGGCGCTTCTCTGGGGAGGACACCGTCTATGGGGATCGTCGTTCAACTGGGTCAGGACCAGGGCATTCCGGAACTGGCTGAGAAGGTGGCGGGCGCCTGCCGCAACCGCCTGCTCGAACGGAAGGCCGTCGCCGTATCCTTCAACCACATCAGCGAACAACTGGGCACCGATCCGCGCCTGATCCAGAAGGCCGTGACATGGCTGGAGGCTCAGGGCCGTATCGAAATCCGCTCGTTCCGACTACGCTCCCGCCCCCACGTAACGATCCCGGCGGTGTGCCGAATCGACGACGTCGACCTTTGTCCTTCCACCGGGGAGTAAGGCTGCCGAGGAGTGAGCTCGCCGAGGAGTGAGCAAACGCCTCATCGAGCCCCAAGCTTGCTCCAGGCCGTGACGAAGCGGTCGGCCCGTTCAGCGACCTCCGCCACGGTCATCCCGGGCGTATAAAGTGCCGATCCCAGACCGAACCCGGCGACGCCGGCGTCGTGGTAATCCGTCATGGTGTCCGGCGATATGCCGCCGACCGGCAGCAGCCGGACATCCGGGGGAAGCACCGCCCGCATCGCCTTCACGATCTTCGGACCGATCAGTTCGGCGGGGAACAGCTTCAACGCGTCGGCCCCCGCCTTCAGCGCGGAAAAGGCTTCGGTCGGAGTCGTAATCCCGGGCAGGCTGACCATGCCGCGCGCCTTGGCGGCCCGGATGATCTCGGCATCGGCATGGGGCATCACGACCAACTCGGCGCCCAGATCGGAAAGTCTCGATACCTGCTCCACCGTCATCACCGTCCCGGCCCCGACCAGCGCGTCGGCCGGCAGCAGCTTGCGGATCGATGCGATGCTGTCGAACGGCTGGGGCGAATTGAGCGGCACCTCGATCAGGCGGAAGCCGCGCTCGTACAGTGCCTGCGCCGTCTCTTCCGCTTCCGCAGGGGCCAGGCCGCGCAGGATCGCGACCAGCGGCAGGGTGGCGAAGGCGGTGTCGAGCCGTGCGGCCAGGGGGGTGCCGGTCATGGGATGGTCGCTCCTTCGAAGGAATTGGGCGTGACAAGTCCGGCCGAGACGGCGAACTGGAAGAGGCCGCGTGGGGCCGTGTTGTCGAGCTTGGCAGCCGGCCGGACGCCCAGCACAGCGAGCGCGCTGACATAGCGGTCGCATAGGGCGTCTTCGCCGATCAGGACAAGCGGTGTATCGGAGGCGAGGGTGTCCCGGACAAGGGCAAGACCGGAAACCAGTTCGTTCCCGATCAACAGCCCCGATAGATAATCCCTCAGCGCTTCCGCCGGCAGCCTGCGTGTCAGGCCCAGCGTGCGGGCCGCGAAGATCTGGTGCGCCAAGTCCCCGGTGGAGCCGTTGCGCGCGGCTTCGACTCCGGCGGTAAAGGCGGCCACGCGCGTCTCGGCGCCGCTATCGGTACCGGTATCCTCCGGCATCAGCCGGCCGAGGATCGAGTGCCTGGTCAGAACCGCGAACAGCTCACCCGTCATATAGGTGGCGAAGCGGACGATCCTGCCGTCGCTGACCTGGACCCATTTGGAATGGGTGCCAGGCAATGCCACGCAGGCGCGGGCCGAGAATTCCGGATTGTCCGCGAGCGCGCCGGCGATCTGGATCTCCTCGCCCCGCATCACGTCGGGCGTGTCGTCCGCCGGGTCGAAGATGACGCCGGGGGCTATCAGCAGGCGGACCCCGGCGGCGCTTTCCACCGTAACGGCACTTCCGGCCAGCGCCGCGGTATCGGCCGGGCAGCGGACATAGGGAGCTTCGGCCCAGCCCTGGGCGCTGCCGACCATGCCGCCAGCGACGACGGGCAACTTCGGGGACCGGTTCAGCCACTCGCCGCATAGCGCACCGAAGACCTGCTCGAACCCGGGGGCGCCCGGTAGAGGCAGGTTCTGGATGCCGTGCGCGTTGGAGCGTCGGTCCAGTACCCGGCCTTCCCCGTCCATCAGATAGGCCCGCAGACTCGACGTTCCCCAGTCGAGCGCTATCAAGGCGGCGGTCATTCCGGCTTCCATCCCAGTTCCTTTGAAATCGCTTCGGCGGCGGCGCGGACGACCGGACCAAGTTCCGCCATGCGGTCATCCGGCATGTAGGGCACGGCGCTGGCGACGCTGACCGCCGCTACCACTTGGTCGCGGACATCGCGCACGGGAGCGCCGACGCATCGGATGCCGATCTCGTTTTCCTCCAGGTCGAACGACCAGCCCCGATCGACGTAGCTTGCCATTCGCCGCTCGAATTCCGGCCAGGGCGGCAGTGGCGGACGGTCCTGCGGCAACCGGTCCTGCATCCGAGCCTCGGAATCGGCTGCGCGCTCGTGAAATTGCCGCCACTGGTCGCGCGGCAGCCCGAGCAGCAGGCCCTTTCCCAGGGACGTCGATGCCAAGGGCATCCGGCGCCCGACGCGCGACCTCATCTCCAGCCCGCGTGTGCCGGCGATCTTGTCCAGGTAGAAAACATCGCCGTCCTCAAGGACGCCGAGATGGACCGTATCGCCGGTCCGCATCGCCAGCGCCTCGATATGGGGACGGGCGAGGGCGATCAGCGGACGCTGCTCAAGCGCTTTCATGCCGAGTTGGATCAGCTTCGGGCCCAGCAGGTAGCCCTTGTAGGGAACGTGAAGCAGATATCTTTCTGCAACCAGACTGTTGAGCATCCTGTGGGTCGTGCTTCTCGGCGTTCCCAGGCGGGATGCGATGCCCTTGACGTCACCGATGCCGTCGGCCACGCATTCCAGCAATGCCAGCCCGCGAAGCAATGTCTGCGTTCCGGTTCCCTGCTGTTTCGCAGGCCGCTCCAGAATTCCCGCTTGGTCGCCCGCCATCGTTGCCGTTCCGTCGCCGCATTCCCGGGTGTCGATCGTATTCATGGAGGGATGATGCGTCAAATAGGTTTCTCAATGTCCAGATAGTGGGACTATCCGATCCAGGTTGAAATTTAGTAGGAGTTGTTCAACCCGGTTTGGCCCATAAATACAGTTTCCTGAAGAATGCAAAGTCCAGGAGACTAAAACCGATGCCCAACGTCTCTCCGGTTACTGCCGCCATAGCTCTGGCAATGACCACGCTGGCCGCTTCGGGTCCGGCACTCGCCATGGACAAGGTCATCAGCACCGGGAAGGTGGAAGTCCGTGTCACCACATTCGCCGACGGATTGACGGAGCCCTGGGGAATGGCCGCCCTTCCCGATGGCGGCTTCCTGGTAACGGAGAAGGAGGGCGATCTTCATCACGTCACGGCCGACGGCAAATTGTCGAAGCCGCTGACCGGCGTGCCCAAAGTGGACAGCCGGGGGCAGGGCGGTCTGCTCGACGTGGCGGTCGATCCGCAGTTCCAGCAGAACCGGCTGGTCTATATCAGCTATTCCGAGCCGGGAGAGGGCGGCAACTCGACTGCCGTGGCGCGCGGGACGCTCAGTGCCGACAGCAGCGCCCTCAACGATCTCAAGGTGATCTTCTCACAAAAGCCGAAGGTGCGGAGTACCAGGCATTTCGGGTCCCGGCTGGTCTTCGACCGGGAGGGACACCTGTTCGTCGGCCTCGGCGAACGGTCGGACGAGCAGTTCCGCACCCAGGCCCAGGACCTCGGATCCCATCTCGGAAAAGTCGTCCGGATCTACCCCGACGGCTCCGTGCCCGACGACAACCCCTTC
>NZ_JCACHA010000936.1:0-7128 GCF_059503625.1 Skermanella sp. | reverse complement strand
ATGGTGAGCAACCGACTTTAGCTATCCGATTAGCCCTTGAGAAAGGGCTCCCCGGCATGCTAGAACCCGCGACTTCGGTCGGACGGGTGCCTTTTGCGCATCGTGCGTGATGACTTAAACTGTTGGAGAGACACCAAACCGTGCAAGTGCTGGTTCGTGACAACAATGTCGATCAGGCCCTCCGCGCGCTGAAAAAGAAGATGCAGCGCGAGGGTATTTTCCGTGAAATGAAGCTGCGACGGAACTATGAGAAGCCGTCGGAGAAGCGCGCGCGTGAGAAGGCGGAAGCCGTTCGCCGCACTCGCAAGCTGCTGCGCAAGCGCATGGAGCGTGAAGGCTACTGATCGACCTCCAGTCCGCGCCCGTCTAAAGACCGCGGATTACAGGTTAAGGCCGCATGGAACCGCCCCGGAGCACTCCGGAGGCGGTTTTTGTGCATGGGTTTGTCTATCGAGTGCCAAGCTTCCGTTGGTGGAACGGACACAAAAAAGGCGGCGCGGTCGTTGGACCGCGCCGCCTTTTGAGTCAGGCGTCAGCCGCTAATCCAGCGACTTCAGCACTTCCTCGGTGACTTTCTTGGCGTCGCCGAACAGCATCATCGTGTTGGGGCGGAAGAACAGTTCGTTCTCGACGCCGGCGTAGCCGGCCGCCATCGAGCGCTTGATGAACAGCACCGTCTTCGCCTTCTCCACGTCCAGGATCGGCATGCCGTAGATCGGCGAGGCCGGGTCGGTCTTGGCGGCGGGGTTGGTCACGTCGTTGGCGCCGATCACGAAGGCCACGTCGGCCTGACCGAAGTCGCGGTTGATCTCCTCCAGCTCGAACACCTCGTCATAGGGCACGTTGGCTTCCGCCAGCAGCACGTTCATGTGGCCGGGCATGCGCCCTGCGACGGGGTGGATGGCGTAGCGGACGTCGACGCCTTCCTTCTTCAGCATGTCGCCCATCTCGCGAAGGGCGTGCTGGGCCTGGGCCACCGCCATGCCGTAGCCGGGGACGATGATGACGGACGAGGCGTTCTTCATGATGAAGGCGGCATCTTCCGCCGAGCCGGCCTTGACCGCACGGTCGCCCGCAGGTCCGCCGGCGGCGGCCGCCGCCGAGTCGCCGCCGAAGCCGCCCAGGATCACGTTGAAGATCGACCGGTTCATGCCCTTGCACATGATGTAGGACAGGATCGCGCCCGAGGAGCCGACCAGCGCGCCGGTGATGATCAGCAGGTTGTTTTCCAGCGTGAAGCCGATGCCGGCGGCCGCCCAGCCGGAGTAGGAGTTCAGCATCGACACCACGACCGGCATGTCGGCGCCGCCGATCGGCAGGATCAGCAGGAAGCCCAGCGCCAGCGCCAGCAGGACGATGACCCAGAGCGCCACGGTGCTGTTGCTGACGCACAGCCAGACGATGGCCAGCACCAGCACGACGCCGAGGCCGGCGTTCAGCATGTGCTGCATGTTGAAGACCAGCGGCTTGCCGCTGACCAGCCCCTGGAGCTTGGCGAAAGCGACCAGCGAGCCGGTGAAGGTGATGGCGCCGATCGCGACGCCGAGCGCCATCTCGATCAGGCTGCCGACGCGGACGTTGCCGCGGGTGCCGATGTCGTAGGCTTCCGGCGCGTAGAACGCGGCGATGGCGACGAAGACAGCCGCCAGACCGACCAGCGAGTGGAAGGCGGCGACGAGCTGCGGCAGCGCCGTCATCTCGATCTTGCGCGCGGTGACCGCGCCGATGGCGCCGCCGATCGCGATGCCGACGATGATCAGGGTAAGGGAGAGCCCGGAGATCAGGCCCGGCAGCAGCAGCGTGGTGACGATGGCGATCACCATGCCCACGATGCCGAAGTTGTTACCCTGCCGGGACGTTTCGGGGCTGGAAAGACCGCGCAGTGCCATGATGAAGCAGATGCCGGCGACGAGATACGCCAATGGAGCGAAAGCGACCATGTTGGTTCAGGGCTCCCTTATTTCTTCTGCTTCTTCTTGTACATCGCCAGCATGCGCTGCGTGACGATGAACCCGCCGAAGATATTGACCGAAGCGAGGATGACGGCGAGGAAGCCCAACGCCGTGGAGAAGGTGAAGCCGGCCGTGCTGCCGGTCGCGATCAGCGCGCCCACGATGATGACCGACGACACCGCGTTGGTGACGCTCATCAGCGGGGAGTGCAGCGCCGGCGTGACCCGCCACACTACGTAGTACCCCACGAAGCAGGCAAGCGCGAAGACCGTCAGGCCGGTGATGAAGAAGCTGTGGCCGGCGGCGGGCGCCGCGTCGGTTGCCGCTCCGGTCGCGAGATGGGCCGTTTCCATGGCGAGACGGTCCGCCTCGGCCGTAAGCGACCGCAAGGCCGCCTGCAGGTTGGCGACCTGCTGGGCCAGTTCCTGGCTTGTCATTGGCTGTGTTCCCCTCAGCTCTTGGCCGCGACGGGTTCGGCGGCGAAATTCGGATGCACCAGAGCGCCGTCGCGGGTCAGGGCGGTACCCTTGATGATCTCGTCGTCCCAGTTGATCGTCAGGCCCTTTTCCTTGTCGATCAGGGGCGTCAGGAAGTTCAGCAGGTTCTTCGAGTACAGCATCGACGCGTCGATGGCGTTGCGGCTCGGCACGTTGAGGTGGCCGACGATCTTGACGCCGCCGATATCGACGATCTCGCCCGGCTTGGAGCCTTCGACGTTGCCGCCCTGCTCCACCGCCAGATCGACCAGCACGGAGCCCGGCTTCATCGAGCGGACCATCGCCTCGGTCACCAGGATCGGAGCCTTGCGGCCGGGGATCAGCGCCGTGGTGATGATGATGTCCTGCTTCTTGATCGTCTCGGCGATCAGCGCCCGCTGCTTTTCCTGGTACGCGGGGCTCATCTCCTTGGCGTAGCCGCCGGCGGTCTGTGCCTCCTTGAACTCGTCGTCCTCGACCGCGACGAAGGTGGCGCCCAGCGACTGCACCTGCTCCTTGGTAGCAGGACGCACGTCGGTCGCGGACACGACGCCGCCCAGGCGCCGTGCCGTCGCGATGGCCTGGAGGCCGGCGACTCCGACGCCCATGATCATGACGCGGGCCGGCGGCACGGTGCCGGCGGCGGTCATCATCATCGGGAAGGCGCGGCCGAATTCCGACGCCGCATCGACGACGGCGCGATAGCCCGCAAGATTGGCTTGGCTGGACAGCACGTCCATCGACTGCGCGCGGGTGATGCGGGGCATCAGCTCCATCGCGAAGGCGTTGACCTTGGCGTCGGCATAGGCCTGGAGCTGATCCCGCTGCTGATAGGGCTGAAGAATGGCGACCAGCATGGCGCCCGGCTTCATCAGCGCCAGTTCGTCGGGGCCTCCCTCCGCTTCCGTCAGGGGTCGTTGCACCTTGAGAACGATATCGGCGTCGGACAGGGCCGTGGCCTCGTCCGGCGCTATGGTCGCTCCGGCATCGGCGAAGGCCTGATCGGGGATCGAGGCTTCCTTACCGGCGCCGGTTTCGACAACGACGTCCAGCCCAAGCTGCTTATACTTCTTGATGGTATCGGGGGATGCCGCAACGCGGCGCTCGTTGGCACGCCGCTCCTTGGGTATCGCGACTTTCATCCTGGCTGGTTCCCTTGCCGCTGATTTTATTGTGCCGAAAGTATGGCGTACGGTTTATGCGTTGGCAAAATGCCGTATTCGGGAAAGTTTGTGAAGCGTTCTACCCACTAACCTTGCCCGTTCAAGCTTCAACACTAAACCTTTCTTGCGGGCGCTTGCCCAGTGGACAAAGGTCGAAGACGCGGGCATCAGCCGTGCGGCTTGCGCATGCGCGCAAACGAAAGCAGCCGGCCCACAAGGGGCCGGCTGCCAGTATCGCGGAACCTGAGCGCCGCGTATCGTCTTATCTTGCTTGAAGCAGCGCCTTAACGGCGAGCGGGCATCATCCCTTCGGCGGGACCGCCGCCGGCGACACCTTCGTTGCCGGTCTGGCTGGTGCCCGCAGGGGGAACCACGCCGCCGCCGGCTGCGGCGCTGATGTCGTTGACGGTGCCGCCGGCCTTCACGATGGAGTTGCGGGCATCGGCGAGGATCTGGGCGCACTTGGCCGGGTTGCCGTCACGGAACTGGTTCTCGGCAGTCTGGAACTGGACCTCCAGGCGCTCACGGATCAGGTCGTTGGAGATCGTCTTGGCATCGGACCGCACGGCCGCGACATCGGTCGGGCCGCAGGAAGCCGGAACCTGCATGTTGGTGGTGCCGGTCGGATACGTCGGATCGCCGGGGCCGACGCCGCCACGGCCAAGAGCCGCGCGGCCGCTGGTGACACCATCGGTCTGGCCGGTTTCCAGGGCGCCGTCGGGGGTTACGACCGGAGCCTGGGTGCCCCGCATCGGCTGGCCGGTGGTGGCGCCGGTGGCGCCGGGTGCTACGCCCGGCATCTGGGAACCCATCGACGCACGGCCGCTGGTCACGCCGTCGGTCTGGCCGGTTGCCAAGCCGGAGTCCTGAGCAAGCGACGGGCCGGAGACACCAATAGCGAGAGCCAGCACCGCGGCACCGTAAAAGAGCTTATTCATCTGTGGAAATTCCTCGTCTTGGGGGCGATACGATCGCCATTCGGCAACCTTTGACCCCCTCAACAACGGTTTTCGCTAGATGGTTCCGCGAAATCTCACGAAAGACTGACACCGATCACACGTTTGTGATACACGCCGGCGATCAAACCGGCAGCGGCACGCCATTGCGGTTCAGCAGTTCGGTCTGACGCTTTTCCAGGGCATCGACGTCGAAATCGCGAACGAGGTCGTGGAAGAGCTGGTACCAGTTGACCTCCGCCTTCAGGTGCAGGAAGACCGAACCGAGACCGATCGCCGCACGGTCCATGAAGACGAATTCACGCGGGATCTCCAGCCCACCGACTTCGTGGAGCGCGCGGTGAACCTTCTCGGCGGCTTCGCGGCCGTACATGGCGCTGTTGGTCTCGTCGATCCTGCGGGTGCGGTCGTCCATGATCGGGGCATAGACGAAGCGCGCCCAGACGTTGAGGATGTCGATCAGTTCGTTGTTGATCTTGTTGAAGCCCCAGACCCGGTATGCTTCCGCCGCAAGGTCGCGGTCGTCGGTCTGAAGCGCGTGGTACAGGTCGATCACGCCCTTGACGAAGCTGGGCTTGAAGATACGGATGCAGCCGAAATCCAGCAGGTTGATCGAGGCATCGGGCCGGACGGTATAGTTGCCCAAATGCGGGTCGCCGTGGATCGTGCCGCAGGTATAGAACGGCGTGTACCAGGCCCGGAACATGTTCAGCGCAAGCTCGTTGCGGTGTTCCGGGTGGTCGCCGACATAGTCCAGGATCTTGCGGCCTTCCAGCCACGTCATGGTCAGCAGCCGCTTGGTCGATAGGTCCGACACGACTTCCGGCACCTGAACGCCGCCGATAGGGTTCAGGATATCCCGGTACAGGGCGGTGTGGCGGGCTTCCAACGCGTAGTCCAGCTCTTCCCGCAGGCGGGCCGAGATCTCGGCGTGGATCTGCTTGGTCGAGATCGTGCGGTCGTAGCGCTCGTAGATCGAGAAGATCAGGTTTAGCTGGCCCAGATCGGCTTCGACGGCGGACATCATGTCCGGGTACTGGAGCTTGCAGGCAAGCTGCCGCCCGTCATGGCCGACCGCCTTGTGGACCTGCCCGAGCGAAGCCGCCGAAGCCGCTTCGCGCTCGAAGCTGGCGAAGCGCTTCTGCCAGTCGGGACCCAGTTCCGCCGCCATCCGGCGCTTGACGAAGGGCCAGCCCATGCTGGGCGCATCGGCCTGGAGCTGGGAGAGTTCCTGGACGTATTCCTGCGGCAAGGCGTCGGGAATGCTGGACAGGATCTGCGCCACCTTCATCAGCGGACCTTTCAGCCCGCCGAGCGCGTCCCGCAGTTCCTTCGCGTGTTCGCCGCGTTCGAGTTTGAGACCGAGATAGCGTTGTCCGGCGAGCCGCGCCGCCAGCCCGCCCATCGCCGTGGAAACCCGTGCGTAGCGCGCGATCCGCCCGCCGAACGAGTTCTGTTCAGTGCCATTTGCCATGGATGGAAAATGGTGCCGAAAGGGTCGATTGACCAGTGCGGCCGGAGCGTTTCGGCCTGTAATCCCTTGTTCCATATCTGGGAACTTGATATAAATGGAAATGCAAATCCTGTCGCTTCGCACCCTCAAAGAATTCTGGCAGCGGCATGGGGAGGCCGAGGCACCTTTGAGGACTTGGTACAGCCGGGTTGCGGGGGCTGACTGGCAAGGGCCGGACGATGTCAAAACAGATTTTGGAGCGACTGCGGACTTCGTCGCCGATAATCGCATCGTGTTTGATATCGGCGGCAACAAGTATCGCTTGATCGTCCATGTCGCCTACAGGTTCAAAAGAGTTTTGATAAAATTTATTGGGACTCACAAGGAATATGACAAGGTGTGGAAGACCGGCAGAACCGACACGATCGGAAATTAAAAACAGGCGAGGCCGCCATGACTGATGTTCGCCCGATCCGGAACGAAGATGACTACGCGTGGGCTCTCGATGAAATCGAGCAATATTTCGTGTCGGAACCAGAGCCAGGGACACCTGAAGGAGACAGGTTCGACCTGCTTGCCCTCGTGATCGAAGATTACGAGCGCAAGCATTGGGCTATCGAACCGGCCGACGCTCCCGATGTGGTCGCGGCCCGTATCGAAGATGCCGGGGCGAAGCGCAAGGATCTGATCCGGTTGCTCGGCTCGAAATCCCGTGTATCGGAATTCTTGAACCGGCAACGCTATCTGACCATGGAACAGGTGCGGGCGCTCCATGGCGAGTGGCGCATTCCCCTGGAAGTGCTGGTCAAGCCGTACGCACTCCGAAAGAAAGACAAACCCGCTTCGGAGAAAAGCAGGGCGGCGATATGATCGCCGCCCCGTCCTGCCGTCAAGCAACTACCGGCCGTCAGTCGGCGGCCTGATCGTGCCGCATGCCGGACTGGCTGTTCTTCATGCCGCTCAGCACTTCTTCGGCCGTGGCCTTCCGGTTCTTGACGGAACTGGTCCACTGGCCCCAGACGGTGGGGTCGATCTTGTCGCCGTTGTTGCCGAGGTTCTGGAGCCGGCGCTTGTCTTCGTCGGTCAGTACCTGTTTCGGCAGCGGGGGCAGGTTGCGGACATCGTCGG
>NZ_JCACHA010000935.1:0-7137 GCF_059503625.1 Skermanella sp. | reverse complement strand
AGATCAGCCCGAAAGGGCCCGCTCAAGCAGACACCGGTGAATAGGTCAGGCTAGCGTGTTCCGAACATTCTGATCTGCGATCGTGGCCTGCCGGTGCGGAGCGTGTCCGAACTGGTCGAACTGCTACGGCGGAACCCGGGGCGGTATGCCTATGCTTCTGCTGAGCCCGGCACGACTCCGCACCTAGCGATAGAACTTTTCAAACGAGTAGCCAAAGTTGACATCACACCAATTCCTTATCGCGCCGGTGGAAACGCAATCATCGACCTCCTGCACGGACGGGTCCACCTCATGATCCATAACGCCTCGACTGTAATCGTCGGTGTGCGCGAGCAAGCGGTAAGGGCGCTCGCTGTCACAGGTGCGGGGCGCAGCCCGGCGATGCCAGAGGTTCCTGCCATGGCTGAGTTTTACCCAGAGTTTGAAATCACCTCCTGGGGCGGCTTGGTTGGTCCGGCGGGGCTGCCGCTGCGGCTGGTTGAGCGCCTTGGCCGACTAACGCGGCAAGCTTTGGAAAGCCCGGATTTGGTCGAGGCTTTTCACGAGCATGGCGCTCTGCCCTGGTGGACAACCCCGGAAGACTTCGCAGGCTTTCGTGCAAGGCAGGAAAGGCTAATTGCCGGATTGGTAGCGGCTTCAGGCGGGTAAGCTGGCGGGCCTGCACACCTAGCGACGGCGGACTGGCTGCTAACGATGTTGCCCGGGACAGGGCGACGCACGAACCGCTGCTCGCCTCCGGGACGAGCCTGCTGGAAGCGGCGCGGCGCATGCTGGGCATGATGGAGCGCATCCTCAACCGGGCCAAGCGGGCCGACCTGCCCGCGAGTCCGTCACCCGGCACGGGGCTGCCCGTCAACTTCAAGGTGGTGGCCCGGAAGGTCGGCGTTACGATCCCGCATAGGCGCTTGGGCGTGTGGACCGGCTGATGGAGTGAGCCCGTCTGGCTGCGGTCGCCTTAGCAACGATCCCTGCGGGAGGGCCGTGATGATCCTCATCGCCCGCACCCTCTTTCTCACCTCGCTGGGACGAGGGTGGCGTCGGGTTCGACCGTTCTCCTCGCCGCGGCGTGCTCAGCGCCCCGTGCCGATTACCACAAGGTAGTCGCGCGGCATGGCGATGCCGTGTTCCGTCTGATGCGCGTGGTGGAAGGCGATGAAGTCGGGGCGGAGGTCGTCCTTCCGGTCGGTGTTCCGGTGCAGCATTTTCGTCGGGCCGTAGCCCTCGCTGAACACCTTCCAGACATGCTCGCCGGTCGGGATGCGCAGCACCATCGTCCCGGGCTCGAAGCGCAGGTGGAAGTCGCCGCCCAAAAGCTGGGCAACACGTTCGGGCCTGCCCCACGCGAAAGGCGACAGGGGAGCGGGGCTCGGCGGCAGCATGAAGGTACTCATCACTTGGAACAAGCCGTCGATCGTGCCGCCGGGAAGCCACCTCGTCAGGCCGATGCGCCCACCGGGACGGCAGAGACGGGCCAACTCCCCGGCCACCGCCTCGGGGCGGCTGGCGAACATCACGCCCGCCGTGGAGGTGATCACGTCGATGGCGCCGAAAGGCAGGCCGGTCTGCTCGGCGTCGCCGACCGCGAACTCGATGTTGAGGTTGGCTCGCTGGGCGAGGTGCTTAGCCGCCTCGACCACGCCCTCGTCAATGTCGAGCCCGGTCACCTTCGCGCTCTTCTGCGCCAGCCGCCGCGCCGTCCAGCCGGTGGCGAGATCGAGGGCGCGTTCGCCCGGCTGTACGCCGAGACGGTTGAGCAGGTGCTCGGTGCTGTCGGCGATGGCCTCGCTGATCAGGTCGTAGTCGGCACCCCCTGATCCTCAGGTGGCCCCCGACTTCTCATTGTGTGGTAGTATGGCGGGCATCGATAATGCCTCTCTCGGCGCGCGACGCGCCACCGAGGATCGTAGGCACGCCCGCCTAAGCGTAGCAAGCGTTGCGGTTCGCAGGGCGGCTAAGTTCTTCAACCGATTTCCTCCGCGGCGATCGCTTGCAGCAGCTTGAAGGGCGGACCAAGCGTGGCTTGGGCCGTCTGCCCGAGAGATTGGCACCAGCACCGGAACCCTCACGCGACCATAGCCGGTATAGAGTGCGACGGGGTTGCTGGACCGATGCACATCCAGCAATCTCTGCCGCCCGGGGCGCCCCGGCACAAGGAAGGCCGGGCGTGGCTCTGGCTGAGATTGGGGCGGAAACGCGGTAGAGGAGAAGTGCCAATGTCCGTCACCGGCCAGCCCCGGAACCGCGAAGGCCAAGCCGCGGCCGAGAGTGATGTGCGCAATGTCGAAGCCCGCGGCGGCCTCTTTGTAGCAGCGGTCGAGGCTACACGGATGCCAATGGCGGTCACCGATCCCAGAGTGACCGGCAACCCGATCATCTACGCCAACGCCGCTTTTCTCGAACTGTGCGGCTACGAGCGAGAGGAGGTGTTAGGCCAGAACTACTTCTTCCTCGTTGGCGCGCATGCCGACCCGGAGGTGGCGGCGCGGGTTGAGGCAGCCATGGCCGCACGGCAAACTTTTATTGAAGATGTGCCGTTTCGTGCCAGGGAGGGGCGGCAAGTTTGGGTATCGTTGTTCGTCAGTCCGGTGGTCGAGGCTGGCCGGGTTGTCCAGCACTTTGCCTCCTTTCTCGATGTCAACCATCGCATGGTGCAGGAGCGTGAACTGCGCGAGGCCAAGGAGACGCTGGCCCGGCGCGTCGCCACTCGGACGGGGCGCCTTCAGGAGGTCAACGCACGCCTGCAAGAAGAGGTCGCGCGACGGCAACGGACCGAGGCCACGCTGCGCGACGCCCTGGCTCAGGGCCAGGAGGAGATCCGCTACCGCGACTTCCTGATCCGCGAGGTCAACCACCGCACCAAAAACGCCCTGCAACTCGCGGTCTCGCTGCTGGGCCTTCAGGCACGCCATGTCGATAGTCCGGCCTGCCGCGACGCCTTGGAGGCCGCCATGGGGCGGCTCAAGCGTGTGGGCGAGGTCCATGTGCTGCTGACCTACCGGAGCGGCTGCCCTGACGTGATCGACTGCCCCGACTACCTGCGCCGCCTCTGCCGGGAGATGGAGGAGAGCTTGTCACCCTCAGGCGGGCGGGTCGCGGTCGTTTTGGACGCCGAGGACGAGGCGCTGTGGAGTCCGGACCTCGTGGTTCCCCTCGGCCTGATCGTCGGCGAGGCGGTGACCAACGCGCTCAAGCACGCCTTCCCCGAGCGGCGCGAGGGGCGGGTCCGCGTCGAGTTGCGCGCCAACGGCGGCGGGATGATGCGGCTGCTGGTCGAGGACGACGGCGTGGGTATGCCCGTGGAGCGCCGTACGGGCTCGCTCGGGCTGCGTCTGGTCGAGATGTTCGCCAAGCAGGTGAGGGGCGAGGCAGAGACGAAGGTCGGACGGGGAGGCCAGGGCACCGCTGTGGTGGTCACCTTCCCGGACCCGAATCCCCACATGGGTGACCGGCCCATCCGCCTGCTCGGCAGGCGCAAGCCACCTGCGGCGTTCATAATATCCGGTTCGACGAGTGTCTCCGCTCCCTATGGCCGCCGGGAACGCTCTCCGAAAAAGCTAGTCTAGGTTGCGGATATTGGCCTCTTATCCCCAGTTAGTTTATGGCAGATACCAGCCACCATGCGACAAGCCCCGCCGCGGTCCCATGCGAACGACGGCTTTGCTGCTGACGGTAATTTACACCCTCTCCCAGCGCTACGGCGCGGATTGTATGCCCTCGAATGTCTTATCACGCTGGTCTGAAAGGGCCGTCACCTGAGCAAGCGCACCGAACCCCGGGCTTTCCCGATCGGCGGTGGTGCGATGGGAGCCCTCATGCGGGAGCACGACTGGTCGGCCTCGTCGCTCGGCCAGCCCGAGACGTGGCCGGGCACTCTCCGCTCGGTCGTAAATCTCATCCTGCAATCTCGGATTCCCATGTTCGTCGCCTGGGGGCCGGACCTCGTGTTCCTATACAACGACGCCTACGCGGAAATCCTCAGCGCCAAGCACCCTGGTGCGCTAGGGACCCCCTTTCGGGTGGTTTGGGACGACATTTGGGGCGACATCGGGCCGCTGGTCAATCGCGCCATGGCGGGGGAGACGACCTACGGCGAGAACCTGCCCCTAACGATGCGCCGCAACGGCTCCGACGAGGAGACGTGGTTCACCTTCTCCTATTCGCCGGTCTACGACAGGCGCAGCAACATACGAGGCATGTACTGCGCCGTGACCGAGACGACCGGGCAGGTGATCGCGGAACGGTCCCTCCGCGACGGCGAGGCCCGCTGGCGCAATCTGTTTCAGGTCATGCAGGAGGGGTTCGCCCTCGGGGAGATGGTCTACGACAACGCGGGCGAGCCAGTCGATTTTCAATACATTGAGGTGAACGGCGCCTGGGAGAGGATGACCGGCATCCCGAACCAAGAAGCCACCGGCCGCCTGATCAGTGAGGTCATCCCTGGCATCGAGCGGCACTGGATCGAGGCGTTCGCTCGCGTAGTGGAGACTGGGGTGTCGGCTCACTTCGAGGAGTACTCCGCGACCCTCGGCCGATGGTTCGAGGTGGCCGTCTACCGCGCCGAGCCGGGCCGCTTCGCGCTGCTGTTCCTCAACACGACCGAACGCCGGGCCGCGGAGGAGAAGCGCATCCTCCTGCTGCGCGAGATCGACCACCGAGCCAAGAACGCTCTGGCCGTCGTGCAGTCGATGATCCGGCTCACCCGGGCGGAGGACATCCCGAGCTTCATCAAGACTGTCGAGGGACGGGTAGCCGCCCTGGCACGCGCCCACACCCTGCTGGCTAGCCAGCAGTGGGAGGGCGTCCACTTGCATGACATGATTCGCGGCGAACTCACCCCCTTCGTCGCCACGCGTGCCTCCTTCGATGGCCCTCCCGTCAGGCTGTCGGCGATCGCCTCCCAGCCTTTGGCCATGGCCGTGCATGAACTGGCCACCAACTCAGCCAAGCACGGGGCGCTCTCCGTCGAGACCGGGACGGTGGCGGTCGCGTGGTGGATCGAGGGCGGCGACCTCCACATCCGTTGGGTCGAACAGGGCGGCCCGCCGATCGACAGCGCGCCGAAGCATAGCGGCTTCGGGTCGCGGGTGCTGGACGGAACCGTCCGGAAGCAACTGCACGGGACGGTTCAAAGGACGTGGCATCCCTCGGGCCTCGTATGCCATATCGTCGTCCCACTTGAGGGGGGGCGTGGCAACGGCTGACCTTCTTGAGGACGTGCAGCAGTCTGATTCCGGACCTCGGCTCACTGATGAGCGGTAAGCGGTAGCGCCGGACCAGTTAGCGTAAAATCGGGAGGGAGCGTGGGCACGCCCCTTTCCCAATCATCAGCATTCCTCCTCCTCGGCGAGCATCCGGTGGAACTCTCGGTTCAACTCCGCCATCTCGCGCGAGGCCGGGGCGCGCATCCTGGCATATTCGCTCCAGCAGAAGGAGGGCGCCTTCCGCCACCGGAGCGCCCCGTCTGTCGGGCGAATGAACTCTCGTACCGTTCGCCTGTTTGGCCGGTCTACGCGCCCAGATACCCGCGATCCGCGAATGCGGGCCTGGGCTCCCGATCGCCAGGGGGGGAACGGCCGATGGACGTGCTGGTCGTTGAGGACGAGCCGCTGATCCGTGAGGCAGTGGCGTGCGATCTACGAAAGGCGGGCTTCCGGATCGAGGAGGCCGCCACTGCCGAGGCCGCGCTGGCTCTAGCTGAGGAAGCTGCCGCCGCTAGCGGGCCACCGTTTGTGGTCGTGACCGGTCTCCACCTCGGCCCCGGTTTGGACGGCCTGAGCCTCGGAGCGGAGGTGTTGCGGCGCTGGCCGGAGGTCGGTGTGGTGTACATGACCTGCCATCCCGACGCGCTCGATGGACGCCTGCTCAGCCCGCGCGAGCACTACGTCGTCAAGCCGGTTGCGCCCGAGACGCTGCGGCACGCGGTGCGCTGCATGATGCCCATTTGGGCGCTGTGCCGGATGCCGCCCTGGGTGGGACTGGGACATAAGGTCGTTGCCGCCCTTGGCCTAGCGGGCACCCCAAGGGGGCCATAGCACGCTGCGCTGCTCGTCCTGGCAGCCTTTGCCAGCAGGCGCGTACGCCCAAACCAGCGGCATCGGCTGTCACTGGAGGGTCTTCTATTGCGACTAAGTAACGGACCCAGCGGTGATGGCCACGGCAAGGACTGAGAAGCGCAAAGACGCCATCGGGCAGGCGCAGCGGAAAACGTAGCTGGTTTTGCGGCCCGGCTCGTGGATGGCCGAGGCAGCCCAGCCATCTTTAGCAACATCCCGTGCGACGCGGCGAAAGGCTTCAAGAGTCGTGCCGAACCGGCCGCCCAGAGTGCCATGGGAAAGGTCTAGGAGGTGAACCGCATGCGGCAGAGGTACAGCGGCAGCGACATGAATAACTGCTATATTCGGCATGTCTCAACTTACGTCCGCTATGTCGCCGTCAGGTATCAACTCCGCGAGGAGGCGGCCCTTGCAGGATATCCTAATGGCGCCTTTTCTGCTGCTGTTCCGAAGGCCATTGCTCACCACTCTGCGTCGTCGAATTGGAGGTCGCCCCTGCGATGTGGCATTGGCCTTGGCGAGTTGCCTACAAGGTCGGCTTCCACGCAGCCCGGCTCTGGTGGCGGCTGCGTCGCCCAGATCATGACGGTGCCGTGGTGGCAATCTGGCTTGGCGGTCGCATCCTTGTCGTTCAGCAATCCTACCGCTCGAACCTTTCATGGCCCGGAGGCGGGATACACCGGAACGAGGCCCCCAGGGACGCGGCTCGGCGCGAACTCGCCGAGGAGCTTGGGCTAACGGTCAGCCCCGATGACCTCGTGTTCGCCAGGGACATGGTTGTGGATTGGGATCACCGACGCGATCACGTACATATCTTCGAGTTGTACCTTCGGGCCGAACCACCAATCCGCATCGACAATCGGGAGATTGTGGATGCGCGATTCGTCGATCCACTCGTGCTGCTGGGAATGGACGACCTCCCTCCTTTTATCCGGGACTATCTGAGCAAACTGCTTTGACAATGGGGGAAGGTCGGTACCCTCTCGCCGTGGCCTGAAATACCATCCTTGCACTTGGGTTTAGTGTCGCGGCTAGAGCATTTCAGGTTTAGTCGAACGCGCAGCCTGAGTTGGCAAGGTAGTTC
>NZ_JCACHA010000934.1:0-7143 GCF_059503625.1 Skermanella sp. | reverse complement strand
TCGCCATACAGGTTCTCGACGTGAAGGGTCACGCCGGCGGCCTGGGCGAAAGCCTGGAACCACTCCTTGAACAGCTCGGTGTCCATGTCGCCTAGCTTGTCGCGGGTAAAATTCACCTTCCAGATCAGGTAAGGGCGGTTCGACAGGTCCAGGGCCACGCGGGTCAGCGTCTCGTCCATCGGGATGGTCGCTTCGCCGTAGCGGCTGATGCCCTTGCGGTCGCCCAGCGCCTGGGCGAAGGCGGTGCCGATCGCGATGCCGCTGTCCTCGGTCGTATGGTGGAAGTCGATATGGAGGTCGCCTTCCGCCTTGACCGTCAGGTCGATCAGGCTGTGGCGCGACAACTGCTCAAGCATATGGTCGAGAAAGCCGACGCCTGTGGAAATCCGGTACACGCCTGTACCATCCAGGTCCAAGGAAACCTCGATCCGGGTCTCGTTGGTGGCGCGCTTCAGGCTGGCCTGGCGCGCGGATCTGTTGGGAAGTCCGTCCATCTCCCGGTTTTAGCAGGAAGGCGGAGACGACGCCAGCGGGCGATGCGGTGCTGTGGACGGTGCGTCGCGTTGTCCGCGCGGCGGAATGCCCGATTGTCCCGGCATACGATGGCAGGCTAGGCCCAGCCAGCGCTTGGACTTTGGCTGGATGGGTGGCATGGCTTCGATTCGCCTGTGGATAACATTGTGGATTGGGCTGTGCGTTCTGCCCCTGGCGGGGTGCGGCGTCAACGTCCGGAAGACCGAAATCGCGGAACCGCTGACCCCACCGGCGGAGGCGCGCCCGGTGCCGGTCCGGTTCGGGGAATTGCAGGCGAAGCTGCGGCGCGGCGACCGGATCGGCGGCTATGTCATTGGATTCACCTGTCTGGGACCGTTCGACCCGATAACCTGGACCACCGGGCGGGAAATGATGGACCACAGCGATGTTGCCGACATGTTCCATGAGGAGCTGAGTGCGGCCGGATACGACGTCACCGGCAACCCCGGACGGCTGTTCGAGCGCGAGGAAGACGAGGAAAGGGCCGAATTGGTCGTTTCAGCCCAGGTCACCGATGTCAAGATGAATGTCTGCCGCAAGATGGGCTGGTGGCTGATCGAGTCCGACGTCGTCGGGGAGGAAGTCGAGGCCTCGATCAAGGTGGATTGGACGGTCTATTCGAGGCTGGACCGGCGGATGGTGCTGCGGACCTCGACCCGTGGATATACCGGCGGCGGGTCCGCGACGGAGGACGGCAAGATCCTGGCGATCGAACAGGCCATGGCGGGCGCCATCGCCAACCTCGCGGCCGATCCCGACTTCCGCGCCGCCGCCTTCGCGGCGCGGGACGCCGACCTGTCGGTGCCGGCGCTGGAGCGGGGCGGCGGCATCGGCGGGGGTGCCGGAAGCATTCGGAAACCGCCTGTGGACAACACCGTTCCCGATGCCAGACTTAAGCCCATGCCGACCGCCCTGCTGGTGGACGACGCGGCGAAGCTCCAGTCGGTCCGGCTGCCGCCGGTGGCAGCCTTCACGACACCGATCCAGGACCACGTGGAGCGCGTCACCGGCGCCGCCGTTCTGGTCGCCAACGGCAGCGGGCACGGCTCCGGCGTGCTGGTCGGCAACGACGGGCTGGTGCTGACCAACTACCACGTGGTCGGCAATGCGGAACGGGTGCGGGTGGTGCTGGACGACGGCACGGCGCTGACCGGCGTGGTCGAGCGCCGCCACAAGGTGCGCGACGTGGCGCTGGTCCGGATCGAAGGCGCCCGCTTCCCGGCGCTGCCGATCCGGACGACGCCGCTGACGGTGAGCGAGGAGGTCTACGCGATCGGAGCGCCGATCCAGGAACGGCTGCGCGGCACCGTGACGCGCGGCATCGTCAGCGCCTTCCGCCGCGACCGGCTGACCGGGCTGGAGACGATCCAGGCCGACGTGTCGATCCAGGGCGGCAACAGCGGCGGGCCGCTGGTCGATGCCCAAGGCAATCTGGCCGGACTTGCGGTGGCGGGTTACGTGGTGCCGGGAGGGGCGGGATCGGCCGGGCTGAACCTGTTCATCCCGATCGCCGATGCGCTGGACCGCCTGCGGCTTGAGATCGCGGACCGTTAGGGTTCAGGGTACACCCGGACGCCCAGTCTTGAAGCGGTTGACGTTTCCCCCAACATAGCGCAGGGACGACCGATACGGTTTACCGACAGTTTTTCTTCCGAAGGCCCAGACCCCGATGAGTTCCAACGATCCGATCCAATGGCACGGCACCACCATCCTGTGCGTCCGCAAGGGCGGCGAGGTGGTCATTGCCGGTGACGGCCAGGTGTCCATGGGCCAGACCGTGATGAAGTCCAACGCGCGCAAGGTGCGCCGGCTGGCCGGCGGCGACGTGATGGCGGGGTTCGCCGGCGCCACCGCCGATGCCTTCACCCTGTTCGAACGGCTGGAATCCAAGCTGGAGCAGCATCCGGGCCAGTTGACCCGCGCCTGCGTCGAGATGGCCAAGGACTGGCGCACCGACCGCTACCTGCGCCGGCTTGAAGCGATGATGGCGGTGGCGGACCGCAATGTCAGCCTGGTGCTGACCGGCAACGGCGACGTGCTGGAGCCTGAGGACGGCCTGATCGGCATCGGTTCCGGTGGCAGCTACGCGCTGGCCGCCGCCCGTGCGCTGGCCGACATCGAGGGTCTGGACGCCGAGACGATCGCCCGCAAGGCCATGAAGATCGCCGCCGACATCTGCGTCTATACCAATCACAACGTCATCGTGGAAAAAATGTAGTGACAGGCTGGTTCAAACCGACCTCGGACCACAGTATCGTACCGATGAACAGCGCCGCTGGCGCTCCTGACGAAGAAAAGCCAATGACTTCCTTCAGCCCCCGCGAGATCGTCTCGGAACTGGACCGGTTCATCGTCGGCCAGCACGATGCCAAGCGCGCCGTTGCGATAGCGCTCCGCAACCGCTGGCGCAGGCTCCAGTTGCCGGAAGGCCTCCGGGAAGAGGTGCTGCCCAAGAACATCCTGATGATCGGCCCGACCGGCGTCGGCAAGACGGAGATCGCGCGCCGGCTGGCCAGGCTGGCCCAGGCGCCGTTCCTGAAGGTCGAGGCGACCAAGTTCACCGAGGTCGGCTATGTCGGCCGCGACGTCGAGCAGATCGTCCGCGATCTGGTCGAGATCGCGATCACGATGACCAAGGAGCGGCTGCGCAAGGAAGTGGAATCCAAGGCCGAACTTCGGGCCGAGGACCGGGTGCTCGACGCCCTGGTCGGCACCAACTCCACCCCGGAAACCCGCCAGAAGTTCCGCAAGATGCTGCGCGAGGGCACGTTGAACGACCGGGAAATCGAGATCCAGGTGGCGGATACGGGCATGGGCGGCCTGCCGACCTTCGACGTGCCGGGGATGCCGGGCGCCCAGATGGGCATGCTCAACCTGAACGACATCTTCGGCAAGGCCCTGGGCGGGCGCACCAAGACCCGCCGCATGGCGGTGTCGGAAAGCTACGAAGTGCTGATGGCGGAGGAGTCCGAGAAGCTGCTGGACCAGGAGAAGGTCGTCTCGGAAGCCATCCAGTCGGTCGAGCAGAACGGCATCGTCTTCCTGGACGAGATCGACAAGATCTCGGCACGGACGGAGGGGCGCGGCGGCGCCGACGTCAGCCGCGAGGGCGTCCAGCGCGACCTGCTGCCGCTGATCGAGGGCACCTCGGTCGCGACCAAGCACGGCACGGTCAAGACCGACCACATCCTGTTCATCGCGTCGGGCGCCTTCCACATCGCCAAGCCGTCTGACCTGCTGCCGGAGCTTCAGGGCCGCCTGCCGATCCGGGTCGAGCTGAAGGCGCTGACGCGGGAAGACTTCCGCCGCATCCTGACCGAGCCGGAAGCCAGCCTGATCAAGCAGTACAAGGCGCTGCTGAAGACCGAGGAAGTCGATCTGGACTTCACCGACGACGCGATCGACGAGTTGGCCAGCCTCGCCGCCGAGATCAACACGTCCGTCGAGAACATCGGCGCGCGGCGGCTGCATACCGTGATGGAGCGGCTGCTGGAGGAAATCAGCTTCAACGCCAGCGACCGGGGCGGGACCAGCGTCACGATCGACGCGGGCTATGTGCGCGAGCACGTGTCCAATCTGGCGAAGAACGCCGATCTGTCGAAGTTCATTCTGTAGGCGGGAGTTATACTTTCACCTTGTAGGTCGGCCTGAAGCGAAGCGGCAGCCGACAAGCAGGCGCGTCGATGTCGGCTGCCGCTTCGCTTTAGGCCGACCTACGGCAGGCGCGTCTTTACCAGGCAACTTCTTATTATTTATCCAGGGGAAGAGGCGCCTGCACGGCGCCTTTTTTCTTGGACGGCTTCCGCGCCGGGCGGCTCGCCAGGATCTCCGCCAGCGTTACCGGGCGCATGTCCCAGGCATCCACCCCGACGTCGAACTGGCGCGGCATCGGGGCCAGCCGTCCGTGGCTGTGACCGTGCAGGTTGATGGCCTTCCGGTGCATGCCGTTCCAGGTGCGGAACGCGTAGTGGCACAGGACCAGCCTGGTCCCGTCCTCTTCGATCTCCGCATAGGCCGCGACGCTGGCCCAGCCGGCCGATCTGAGGACGGCGGGGGCGTCGTTGTTGCCGGTGATCAGGTGTTTCCGGCCGTTCAGCCGCATCAGCAGGTCGTCCACGTGCTGCTCCGACGCGCGCACGGCGAAGTCGCCGAGGTGCCAGACGGTGTCGCCGGGGCCGACCTTCTCGTTCCAGCGCGCGATCATGAACTCGTCCATCTCGCCGGTCGTGGCGAAGGGGCGGCCGTACATGAAGATGACGCGGTGGTCGCCGAAATGGGTGTCGCTGGTGAAGAAGACCGTCACGAGCGGATGGGACTCACGACGCGCCGGTCAGCCACATCGGGTTCTTCAGCTTGCCCAGCAGCGCCGAATGCGCCTCCAGCTCCTCCGCCGTCGGCGCGTGGGGGCGCGGTTCGCGGCGGGCGCGCTCGATCTTGACGACGCTGCCGTCGGCATTGCGGGCGACCTCGCCCCGGTTGCCGGCCAGCACGAGGTCCGGCTGACGACCGCCCCGGAGTTCCAGATAGACCTCGCCCAGGAGCTGGGCGTCGAGCAGGGCGCCGTGGAGTGTGCGGTTGGAATTGTCGATGCCGAAGCGGCGGCACAGCGCGTCCAGGCTGGCGGGTGCGCCGGGGAACTTCTGCCTTGCCATCGCGACGGTGTCGAGCGACCGGGACATCGGCAGCGGCTTGATGCCGAGCCGGACCAGCTCGGCATTGATGAACTTCATGTCGAATTCGGCATTGTGGATAACCAGCCGCGAATCGCCGATGAAGTCCAGGAACTGGCCGCAGATCGCCGCGAAGACCGGCTTGTCGCGCAGGAACTCCTCCGACAGCCCGTGGACCGCGAAGGCGCCCGGCGGCATGTCGCGCTCCGGATTGATATACAGATGGAGCTGCTTGTCGGTCGGGATGTAGTTGATCACCTCGACGCAGCCGATCTCCACGATGCGATCGCCGGTCAGGGGATCGAAGCCGGTCGTTTCAGTGTCGAGGACGATTTCACGCATGGGTCGGTCGGGCTCTCAGCGGGGTGAAGGAGCGGGGCGGCCAGTGGCGGCCGGGGATGTTCCTGGCCAATGTGACGATCCGGCGGAGCGCGCGCAAGGTGTGGGCGCGGCCGAGGCTGCTCGCCACCACGAAATCGGCGCGGCGGCGCTTCTCGCGGTCGGGCATCTGGCGCGACAGGATGCCGGCCAGCTTCTCCGGGGTCATGCCCGGCCGGGCCAGTACGCGGGCGCGCTGGATCGTCGGCGGGGCTGTCACGACGATGACGGCATCGACGCGGCGCTCGGCTCCGGTCTCGTAGAGCAGCGGGATGTCGAGGACGGCGACGGGGACGCGGCGCGCGGCGCAGCAGGCGAGGAAGCGGCGCTGGGAGCGCTGGACCAGCGGGTGCAGGATCGCTTCCAGCCGGCGCAACGCATTGGTGTCGCGGAACACGATGGCGCCGAGGGCAGCCCGGTCCACAGCACCATCGCGCACCGATCCGGGGAATTCCCGCTCGATATGCTGCACGGCGGCGCCGCCGCGCGACAGCAGGCGGTGGACTGTGGCATCCGAGTCATGGACCGGTACGCGGAGCCGCTTGAGCATCCGGGCGGCGGTCGATTTGCCCATGCCGATCGAGCCGGTCAGGCCGAGGACCTTCACGGAGCGAACACCCTCTTACAGGCTTTCCAGCACGAAGCGGCGAAGCTCAGGCGTTACTTCCGGCACTTGGCCGAACCATGCCTCGAAACCCGGCCGCGCCTGATGCAGCAGCATGCCAAGGCCGTCCACGATGGGGTTGCCACGGGCAGCAGCAGCCGTCAGCAGGGGCGTGTGGAGCGGAATATAGACGATATCGGTCACCAGCGCCGAGATGGGCAGACGCTCCAGGTGGAGGTCGAGGCCGGGTTCCCCACCCATGCCCTGGGTCGTGGTGTTGACCAGCAGGGCGGCGCCGCTCAGCGCCGCCTCGCGCTCTTCCCACGGCATCACCCGGATCGGACCGCCGAGTTCGGCGGCGAGCTGTTCGGCGCGGGCGCCGGTCCGGTTGAGCAGGCGGATCTCGGGAACCCCGGCATCGGTCAGGGCCACGAGAACAGCGCGCGACGCGCCGCCGGCGCCCAGCACGACGGCGGGGCCTGCCTCGGCGCGCCATCCCGGCTGGTCGGCCTTCAGGCTCGCCATGAAGCCGAAGGCGTCGGTGTTGCGGCCCTCGATCGTGCCGTCCTCGGCCACCACCAGCGTATTCACCGCGCCGATGCGCCGCGCCACCGGATCGACCCGGTCGCAGGCGCGAAGGGCCGCTTCCTTATGGGGAACGGTGACGTTGGCCCCGCGCAGGCCCAATGCCGGAAGCGCCCGGATCGCGTCGATCACTCGGTCGGGCGGGACCGCCAGCGGGATATAGGCGCCGTCGATGCCGTACTGGTCGAGCCACCAGCCATGGAGCCGGGGCGAGCGGGAATGGCCGACCGGCCAGCCCATGACGCCCGCGACTTTCGCCTTCGCCGTCAAAATCATGATGCCAGGATGCGCCTCAATCGCAGATAGTCCAGCACCGGCAGCAAGGGCATGCCGAGGATGGTGAAGTAGTCGCCCTCGATCCGGTTGAAGAGC
>NZ_JCACHA010000933.1:0-7150 GCF_059503625.1 Skermanella sp. | reverse complement strand
ACCTCGCCGAGATCAGTGCCTCTGTCCTGCCCGGCCACCACGCCGTACTCACTCTGGACGGCGCGGGATGGCATCAGGAGGGCGGCAAGCTGAAGCTCCCAACATCTCCCTGCTCCACCTGCCGCCCCATGCTCCCGAGTTGAACCCCGTCGAGAACATCTGCCGATTCCTGCGACAGAACTATCTCAACAACAGGGTCTTCCCAAATTACCACAACATCCTCGATGCCTGCTGAAACGCCTGGAATGCCCTCGCCTCAATCCAGGGGAAAATCCAGAGCATCGCTACTCGCGACTGGGCACAGGTCAATTTTTAAAGCCGTTGGTATTAGTCTGTGACTTTCCGCCGGCGAGTTGGTGGCGTCTGTGCCGTGATATCAAGATGCAACAAAAATTCAGAAGGATGCGTACTAAGAGCCTGTCCAAGATCAACCATAGCAGCTAAGGAGGGATTGCAACGACCGCTTTCTAATCTGCTAATGTAAGTTGGGTGCATGCCAGCTTGATGTGCTAAATCCTCTTGGCTTAAGCACTTCGACAAGCGTATGCGGCGCAAAACCAAGCCAAATTGTAATCTCACGTCCATAGACGCAGGCAACTAGCTTGCGCCCGCTGATTCCATAGCATATATGCTAATACGCTCAAGGAAGTGATGCATCGCCGAAAAAAGGTCCGTAGGAGAACTACATTATGAATAAGGATGACGCACTGCCCAAAGATGAAACTCCCCAAGATGTCTCACAAAAATACGAGACTTTAGTCTTAAGAAGGTCACAAAATGGGAAAATTATTTTAATTTATGCAGATGAAAGTCGTAATTTATTAACCGTAGAGACTATAATCTTTGAATGGAACAATGGAGAACCATTGATACATTGTTCTGGTATAGATTTCGATAGGCCTACAGCAAACAAGTTTACGGATGCTCTATGTGATACCCTTCCCTACCTTAAGAAATAAAATTTGCAACAAATTACTGGAATGTGTCTGGTGGGTTTCTGTCAGGCTTTGCGTCAGCCCATCAGAGCATCAGAGCATCAGACGTGAAATGCAAATCCTTCTTGCAGTCTGGTTCTAAGAACCTGTTCGCAGACGGGGCGTGCCGGCCTGTGCTGATCGGGATGCTACTTTGAGCTGAAAAGAAGAATGACGCGTGGAAGGCTGGCGGGCTATGTCGGGGGCACCGTCAACAGCCACCGAGCCAGCATCAAATGGGCACCGCCGTCAGAACCGCAAAGACTTCTCTGGCATCCTGGGACGCCTTCGCCGACGTGGAGGCCTTCGTGGATGAGGTTCTGGCGGAACTTGCAGCGATGGAAGCGGACGGCACGAAACCGACGCGCTCCGGACCGAAGCCGTCGCTCACCGGGGCGGCGCTGCGCAAGGCGATCTGGTGCCTGTGCTTCTGCGGCATGCAGTGGCGCGCGATCGGACAGCTGTGCGATATCCCGTTCAATACGCTGTTCACCCTGTTCGCCCGCTGGACCCGGCTCGGACTGTGGCGTCGCCTGCTCGACCACCTGCGCCGGACGTGGCGGCTGGCCTGCGGTGATGCCGCAGAGCCGACGGCTGTCGTAATCGACAGTCGATCCTGCAGATCGGCCCCGAGTTGCTTTGACAGGGGCTTTGATGGCGGCAAAAAGATCAACGGCGTCAAAATCCATCTGGGCGTCGACAAGTACGGCATTCCACTGGCAATTGACGTCTCACCGGCAAACACGCACGACACCAAAGGCATCGTTCCGGTGCTCCGCGAACTCTCCGGCAAGAGGTTCCGGGGATCCGCGCTGGGCGACCTCAGCTACCGGGGCAGGCGTCTGGCCAAAGCAGGGCAGAAACTCGGCATCACCGTCAAGCCGGTCGCTCGCGGCCGTGATGGCAGGTTCCTCCCGGCCGGGATCTGCTGGGTGGTGGAGCGCTCTTTCTGGATTGACACCTACCAGAGGTTGAGCACGATCTTCGAGCGGACCAGGGAGCACCTCGTCGCCTTCATCCAAATCGCCTTCGTTTCCATCCTGTCCAGGCGCATCAAGCGCCTCGTCGTTGAGGAAGCCTCTGCCTGACGTCTACAAACAGCTTCTGATAGTGTCCGCAAGACGTTCGACACTGGTCATCAGGCGTGTCCTGGCTCCACCAAAGGCGAAGTCCTTGAATCAATCACCGATTTCCTATGTCAATAATCCTTCATGCTAAGCTGATGGATGGCAAATCGCCAGGCTCCTCCAGCCGGGCAACTGCCGCTGCTTTGACACTGCCATGTACCGGCCATGGGTCGTGTCGCTTGGTTGGTAGGAAATTGGCGGGTGGCGTAATCTCCTGAAGGTGAAGAACCCACATCGGCGGTCTGACCACCGCCGCAGGAGATTACGCCATGGAAAAGATTACAGCCAACGAGGCTCCGGTTCCATTGCTTGGCGAGGACTGGTTCGATCCGTTGGAGGCTGGGGTGCGCCAGCACATCCGCTCTTTCATCGAGGCGATGCTGGAGAGCGAACTGGAGGCGGTCCTGAACCGCAGGCGTTATGAGCGCGCCGGACCGGCCACAGGGCATCGGCACGGTCACCGCGATCGCCAGATCCTCGGTACTTTCGGCCCGACCACGGTGTCTGTGCCACGTGCCCGGCTGGTCGAGGCCGACGGCACGACGAGGGAATGGCGCAACCAAACGCTGCCCGCTTACAAGCGGCTGACCAAACGGGCCGAAGCCCTGATCGCCGGGACCTATCTGGCCGAACCAACACCCGCCGGGTCCGCCGTGCCCTGGGAGCGCTGTTCGGCGGAGCGGTCGGCAAGGACACCGTCAGCCGGGCGTGGCGCAAGGTCCAGGGCGACTGGGAAGCCTGGCAGAGGCGCGATCTCTCACAAGACGACATCGTCCGCGTCATCCTGGACGGTACGGTGGTCAAGGTCCGGCTCGACAAGCGCTCCACCGGCATTTCGGTGCTGGTGGCGCTGGGCGTCCGACGCGACGGCCAGAAGGTTCTTCTCGGCCTGCGCAACATGGGCGGCGAGAGCGAAGCGGCGTGGCGCGCCTTCCTGGACGATCTGGTCGCCCGCAAGCTCGCCACCCCGGAGCTGCTGATCATCGACGGCGCTCCGGGCCTGGAGGCGGCCCTTGCCGCTCTCTGGCCCACCGTACCGGTTCAGCGGTGCACGGTGCACAAGCATAGGAATCTCGTTGCCCACGCGCCGAAGAAGCTGCACGACGAGATCAGCGCCGACTACACCGACATGATCTACGGCAAGACGGTGAAGGATATCGAAGCCAGGCGGAAGGCGTTCGTGCGCAAGTGGCGGCTGAAGTGCCCGGCCGTCGCTGCCAGCCTGGAGGAGGCGGGAGCCAACCTGTTCACCTTCCTGCTCTATCCGCCCGATCAGTGGAAATCGATCCGGACGACGAACGCAATCGAGCGGTTGCATGAAGAGTTCAAGCGCCGGATCAAGACCCAGTGCCTGCTGCCCTGCGTCGAGACCGCCTGCATGCTGTTCTGGGCCCTGCTCGCCAGCGGCCAGATCACCCTGCGCCGCGTTGACGGCTGGGACACCCTGCACGTCGCTCCCAATGACGAGCCGCTTGACCTCGCCGCCTGATCCGACGACCCTGAAGCTCAGGAGAATGCGCCATCAGCAAATTCCTACCAACCTTCGGACACGACCGGCCATGCGTCTTCTTTGTCAAGCCTTTCTTCCGGAAGGTTCGTAAACTTACCATTCGGTACAGTCTGGCGGAGCAATGTCACAAATTTTTCTTTTAGTGACAGATGAGTTGCTGGTTATCTCTTCAACCCTCCTATCGAGCGCTTGACCCGCATGAACCTGTCCAGCAACGCCAGAATAGTGCCTCTCCACTATGCGACTATCACGGTTACGAAGTAACCCAGTAGCAGCTAGAACATCTCCTTTATGTGCCACTACCGTATAGGCAACTGCACCTCGCACATCGTGGGGCGACAACGCCAGACCTAGGTGCTTGCTGGTCCAGCTGCGAACCAACCTGGTGAGGTTGCCAGCGGTCAACGACGCTCCGCCTTGGCCAACCAACAGCGTTGAGGTCTTCTGCTCCACACCTGCTGTTAGGATAGTGCGATACTGGTTCATCCAAAGGAAAAGATATTCAGCCAAATCACCTATAAAGATATTGTTGACCTTCTCATCGTTCTTGGAAGTAAAGAACTTGATGGAGACTGAACCATCGTTCTCCCACTTCATAGCCGTTAGCGGCAGGTCTGCCAGGTCTTTTCGACGTAGAGGCTCATGTGTCAAAAACAATACAATGAGTGCATCGCGAAACTGCACCGCTGTCCTTAGCGTCGGCGGTTTGCGCTTAACCGACCTAAGAACCGCCAGAGCGGCGTGCCGGAGCCGACCCGCGCCGACTAAGCGGTCAGCATGTCGGGGACTCCACGCGCCCTTACCAGGAGCGACGCTGTAACCAGCGTGAACGAGATCAACAAGCCATTTCCAATCTTGGTGGGGAAACAATACCTGAGCCACCTGGAGGATTGCACCCAACCGGGTCGCAAAAGTAATTGGCTCGATATGTGGGCGTTCAGCATCAGCCCATATCCCTACCGACACGCGGTCCAGGACTAAGGGGTAGCCACCTTCTTTCAGCACTCCAAAATACTGCCCCGCTGCATAGCGCCAAGTCTCCAATGTGGCAGTTGCATAAGCCTGGCATTGCGCTCCTTCGGGAGGTTTTTTGGAACCGCTTGCCGACTCAAGGGCGCGAAGAAGAGAGGCTCCATCAATAAATTTATTGTCAACTGTTGTAACTGAAGTTGAATTTCTTGGCGCAGTAAAAGCTGACCACGCATGTTGCCATTCGTTTGGCCATTGGTTAACAGGCAAGCCGCTAATGCGGCGCCGGTACTGACCATTGCGCCTTGGCTGTACTTCTCTACGGCCAAGATGACGATAAATTCCAATCATCCAAGCATAATCTTCTTTAGGTCGCGATGATGCTAGAAGGGTATGAAGAAATCTCAAGTAAGAACAAGCTGTATTATCTTTGCGCCATTGTAC
Source organism: Skermanella sp. (assembly GCF_059503625.1). NCBI lineage: Bacteria > Pseudomonadati > Pseudomonadota > Alphaproteobacteria > Rhodospirillales > Azospirillaceae > Skermanella > Skermanella sp. The sequence continues at coordinate 2,126 of NZ_JCACHA010000933.1, read as the reverse complement.
AATGTGTTCTATGAAAAGATGTAATGAATGTGGGTCAGGAGGCCATGGCACTCCACTTATTGCAAGGTACTTAGACATTACTTCTTTTGAAGACTGCCAGACTCGAGGCTTCAAAACCTTCTTCGCGCGTGTAAGATCGTCAATGGCTGCTAATGGCCAGCTTTCCATTGGACATGTAGAAAATACGCGTTCGATCTGCTTTGGTAGTACCTGAGCGAGCTCCACACTAGGAAACAGCCTTGTAAGCACATCACGAAGGCTTGCGAGGTACCTCCGGGTACTCGTCGGTTTTATTCGAGTAGACAAAACATTAGCAAACCGCAAAACATTTTGAACACTAGGAATTCCGTTTGGGACGTATGATAACCACTGTTTCGTTACAGTAAGACGAAACTGACGATCATAATCAAATGGTGGTTGATTTCGCACTAGAGCAGTTTGATATGGCTCAGGCCAAGTATTATCAATCATAACTTTTTCCTCGAGTTCACTGCATCGCCGATCTCGGCCTCGATAGCTTCATCCAATACCATGGATGCAGTTTGTTGGGTTAAGTAAAGGTAAAATTCATGAGCATCACTGTCTTTAGAATGCCCTAACAATGCACGGACATCATCCAAGTTCTTGGTCTTTCTATACAGTAAAGACGCAGTTATGCCACGTAGAAGATGAATATTGATGACAAGCCCCGTCAGTGTGTGTATCCGACCTACAATGAGTTTGGCAAAAGAGCCTTCATCCTTATGCTTGTCGCCCGTCCGAGATGGAAACAGATACGGGGAATTATTCAAATTTGTCAAATGAATACGATAATTCATAATGAATAAACGTAAAAGCGATACTTTATAAGCTGTTAAAGTCGCAAACAATGGTTCACCATTCTTGACCTTGTTTGCCGGAATTGCCAGAGAACCTGGTTCACCTCGCCGAGCAGGCAACCTCAGCCAGTCGAGACGTAACTCAACTAAGTTACCAAGGCGAAGTGGTTTGGTAAATTCTATCATCAAAGCGACTGCGACAGCTACATCTAGAGCGTCACGGTAGCGCACCGATTGACCTTTCTTACGTCGACTTTCAGCCTGCATGAGCAGCCGATTAGGCAAAGTAAGTAGCTTCACAACTGCTGTTGAACTCTCAAATACTGAGAGACGTTGGCGCGTCTTTTGAGACATGCCTGATGTTTTCACCCCCAGTTTTGTAAGTTCATCTTCTAGCATAATAGAAGTTGCATGAAGGCGGGTCCACTCATCGTCTGTTCCCACCCAACGAGATCTGACGTCGCGCAATTCACAGAATAATTTTCGTTGTCGCACAGTAAAATCGGTGCCGTTATTTTTGCGTACGATTTCAGCGGCCGCTTCGGCTACTATCGGTAGCATAGTAATTTGAGCTATGGTCGAGATCGAGGTATGTGGCCTTCCGGCTCTCAGAGCAGCGGACGCCGCATGGCGAAGAGCGAACAGGTGGCCTCTCATAGTTTTGTCTTTTAATGGCTTTATGGTACGTTTACGCTCCTTGTCCTGTTCCTCGCTTTTTGCGCGACGCCGCAATAGATTACTGTCGGCCAATGCCAGGAAAGCGCTGGCGCTGCCTGAGGATATTACAGGGGTTGTTGGTTGAACTGGCATACCTCTGCTGGCTCTATAGGCTTCCAACTCACGGACAAGCTCAGCGGGCAGTTCAGTCAGAGGCAGGCTTAGCTGTAGGCGCGAGGGGCGCTTGATTACCGTCTGGGGCCACCCATCGACTACTCTGGCTGCGGTGTTCCAAGCGTTCTCCGCCTGACGCGCACGCAATTTCGGGTCCCGGACCAACATTCTAATCGAGTATTCTTCGTAACTGGTAAATGTCTCAGCCGATACGGTTTCCGGGCCGGTATCAGTAAGTGTACAGTACCGGGCAAAAGATGGTAGACACATGATCATCCTTTTTTTGCCTGGTCCCTCCCACGCGCCGAGTAGTTCAATTGCGGAAGCCCATGACGGGGATAGGCTAATGAGTGAACTTCCGTAGGCGAGGCGAAGAGCCGTACGTACTCCGGTCCGGATGTTGGCGAGGCTTGCTGCAGTTAAACCAGCTGAGTGGAGGTCAGGACGTTTTAGGAGAGTGGTCTCATTGACTTCCAT
>NZ_JCACHA010000932.1:0-7152 GCF_059503625.1 Skermanella sp. | reverse complement strand
ACATAGGCCAGCACCTTGCGGTTGCCGGGATAGAGGAAGCGCAGCGTGCCGCGGCCGAAGCTCTTCTGCTGCTGGCGGACCGCGATCAGGCGCTTCATCCAGTTGAGCAGCGACGACGGGCTGCGCTCCTGCGCTTCGACGTTGACGGCGTCGAAGCCGTAGATCGAATCCGCGACCGCCGGCAGATAGAGGCGGGCGGGGTCGGCGCGGGAGAAGCCGCCGTTGCGGTCGGGCGACCACTGCATCGGCGTCCGGACGCCGTCGCGGTCGCCGAGATAGACGTTGTCGCCCATCCCGATCTCGTCGCCGTAATACACGACCGGCGTGCCGGGCATGGAGAACAGCAGGCTGTTCAGCAGCTCGATCTTGCGGCGGTCGTTGTCCATCAGCGGGGCCAGCCTGCGGCGGATGCCGAGGTTGATCCGCATGCGCCGGTCCTTGGCGTAGAAGTTCCAGAGGTAGTCCCGCTCCTTGTCGGTGACCATCTCCAGCGTCAACTCGTCGTGGTTGCGCAGGAAGACGGCCCACTGGCAGGTCTCCGGGATCTCCGGCGTCTGGCGCATGATGTCGGTGACGGGGTGCCGGTCTTCCTGCGCTATCGCCATGTACATGCGTGGCATCAGCGGGAAGTGGAACGCCATGTGGCATTCGTCGCCGCCCTTGGACAGGTCGCCGAAATAGGGCAGCACGTCTTCCGGCCACTGGTTGGCCTCCGCCAGCAGCATGCGGTCGGAGTAACCTTCATCCACGGCGGCGCGGATCTTCTTGAGAACGTCGTGCGTCTCGCTCAGGTTCTCGTTGTTGGTGCCCTCGCGCTCGATCAGGTAGGGCACGGCGTCGAGCCGGAGACCGTCGACGCCCATCTCGAGCCAGTAGCGCAGCACGCTCAGCACTTCGCGCATCACGGCCGGATTGTCGAAGTTCAGGTCCGGCTGGTGCGAGTAGAAGCGGTGCCAGAAATAGGAATTGGCGACCGGGTCCCAGGTCCAGTTCGACTTCTCGGTATCGAGGAAGATGATCCGGGTACCCTGGTACTTCTTGTCGTTGTCGCTCCAGACGTAGAAATCGCGGTGGTTGGAGCCCGGCTTGGCGTTGCGCGCCCGCTGGAACCAGGGGTGCTGGTCGGAGGTGTGGTTGATGACCAGTTCCGTGATGACGCGCATGCCGCGGTCATGGCACTCGCGAACGAACTGCCGGAAGTCGCGCATGTTGCCATAGGACGGGTTGACGGCGCGGTAATCCGCGATGTCATACCCGTCGTCGCGCAGCGGCGACGGATAGAAGGGCAACAACCACAGTGCCGTGACACCGAGTTCCTGGAGATAGTCGAGCTTTCGGGACAGCCCCGCGAAGTCCCCGATGCCGTCATTATCGGCATCGAAGAAAGCCTTCACGTGGAGCTGGTAAATGACGGCATCCTTATACCAGAGGCGGTCGCTGCGATCGATCATGGTATCTCGGGCTGTTGCAAGGATCTGGACGCCCGTTTAATTCGGGCTTGGCGGTGTGGTTGTCGGGTCGGCGCGGCGGGACTGTGAATCTCGGGAAAGCGCTGAACTATGGCAGGTAACACGTGAGATCGCAGGAAGGCACAAGGGCGGCGGTCATTTTGCGGCTGGAATGACGACATCTCCCTTCCCGTAGGCGAATGTAATCGAATGTCATCACGGACAACGTTGGGTTGGTGGCTGGTTCCGGAGCGCCTGCGGTTTTGGCGGAACCGGTATAGCACGCCCTTTATTAAGATTTTCATCCTATTTACATCGTTACGGCGAACTTGCGTGCAAGCACCATGTCTTGTACCACTCGTGCTCGCCGATCACAGCGGATGGCTCCCATGTTGACGTTCCTCAATCGGACTGGAGAGCAGTTGTCGGGCTGGTGGCGCGACGTCTACGATACCGTGCTGAACCCCAGGCCCGATCCGGCCGGCGACATCAGGGTCGCCGAGGAAGCGCGGGCCAAGGCGCCGGTAATCTGGCTGCTGGGTATGGTCGGGACCGGCAAAAGCTCCATCGTCGGGACGCTGACCGGCAGCACCGAGGCGGAGGTCGGGACCGGCTACCGGCCCTGCACCGCGACGGCGCGGGTCTACGAATTTCCGCCGGAAGCGCCGGTCATCCGGTTTCTGGATACCCGAGGGTTAGGAGAAGTCGCCTACGATCCGGCCGAGGACCTGGCGCTGTGCGAAAGTCAGGCGCATCTGGTGCTGGCGGTGGTGAAGGCCGTCGGGCCGGTGCCGCCGGCGGTGCTGGAAGCATTGGTCCAGGTCAGGCGGCGACATCCGGACTGGCCGGTGGTGGTCGCGCAGACCACCCTGCACGACGCCTATCCCGGAAAACCGCATCCCCTGCCCTATCCGTTCCTGGGCGGGATGAGGATCGGAGGAGACGCACTGGACCGCAGTCTGGCGGCACAGCGGGCGGCGTTCAAGGCACTGCCGGGCAGCGGCGCCCTTTCGTTCGTGCCGATCGACTTCACGCAGGCGGGCGACGGGCTGGAGCCGGAGGACTATGGTGTCGATGCGCTGTGGTCGGCGCTGGAGGCGGCATCGGCCGATGGCGTCGTCTCCATGGCGCGGCGGAGCCTGACCGAGGCCGGCGGGCCGGGGGCCGGACGCGCTCTGTCGCATGTCTGGGGCTATGCGGCGACGGCGGGAGCGATCGATACGCTGCCGGTGGCCGGGGCGCTGGCCGTGCCCGTCGTGCAGGGCAAGATGCTGCACAGCCTTGCCGGCATCCTGGGCGTGACCTGGACGCGGACGACGCTGGCGGAGTTCTCCGGCTGCCTGGGCGCCGGCGCCCTGCTGCGCTTCGGCGCGCAGTTCGGCGTGCGCCAACTGGTCAAGCTGGTGCCGGGATACGGCACGGTGATCGGGGGAGCCGCCGCCGGCATCGCCAGCTTCGCCACGACATACGGGCTGGGGCATGCCGCCGTGCTGTACCTGACGACGCGGCGGGCGGGCAGCGAGTTCGACGCCGAAGCGGTGGCGGCCGAGTTCCGCCGCGCCATGACGGAGGCGACGGGAGCGGCCAAGGCCAGCCGGATGTTTTCCAAGGACGGGACTTCCGGCACATGAAGCGCATCGTCGGACCTCGGCGGCTGCTTTGGGCGGCGGCGATGGCGCTGGGCGCCCTGCCCTTCGCGGCGCTGGTTCCGCTGGGAGTCGCGTGGCTGTGGCAGCGGGAGGAACTGGGCGTCTGGCTGGTCGGAGGGTCGGTCTGCTTCGTAGCGGCGGGCGTGCTGTTCCGGCGCGCGGCGCGGCCGGTTCCAGGAGCAGGCGGGAGCGGGAGCGGCAACGGGAGCGGGGCTTCGGACGATACGCCGCCCGAGGCGGACTGGACGCCGTCGGACAAGATCGCCTGGCAGCGCGTGCAAGGCTTCGCGAGGCGGGCTTCCGGCGCGATGCTGATGGACCAGCATTCGCTGACGGCGGTCGCCGGCGCTGTAATGGAGGACGTGGCGCGGCACTACTGGCCCGACCGGCCGGAGGCGGTCTGGCACTTCACGCTGCCGGAAGCGCTGCTGCTGGCGGAACGGGTGGCGGAGCGGACACGGACGCTGACGGTCGAGGCGGTGCCCGGATCGCGCAGCATCCGCCTCGACAACGTGATGCGGCTCTACCGGGCCAAGCAGTCGGTCGCGGCGGCGGCCGGCATGTTCTCCGGGCCTTGGCGGATCGGGCGGATGACGATCAACCCGGTGCAGGCGCTGGCGGCCGAGTTGAACCAGCGGGTGCGCGGTTTCGCGGCGGCTGGGCTGTCCAGCCTGATGCTGGACCGGATCGCGCGGATATTGATCGAGGAAATCGGGCGGGAGGCGATCAACCTCTACAGCGGACGGCTGCTCGCCGATCTGGACGAGCTGGCGGGGTTGGAGCCGGCTGCCTTGGCGCCGGCGGCGGCAGCGCCCTCCCCCTTGCGGATCCTGGTCGGCGGCAGGGTCAATGCGGGGAAGTCCAGCCTCGTCAACGCGCTGTGCGGCGACGTGGTCGCGGCGGTGGATGTGCTGCCGGTGGGCGATGGGGCGACCAGCCATGCGGCCGGCGGAACTGCTGAGAGACCGGAACTTGAACTGATCGACTGCGCCGGACTCGACCGCGAAGTGGCCGTCCCGAAGCTGGCCGCGATGGCGGCGGAGTGCGACCTGATCCTGTGGGTGGCAGCCGCCAATGACGGCGCCAGGGATCTGGACCGGCGCCTGCTGGATGCCGTTCGCGCCCATTTCGCCGTGAACCCTGACCTGAAGGCGCCGCCGGTGCTGGTGGCGCTGTCGCATATCGACCGGCTACGGCCCTTCACCGAATGGGCGCCACCCTACGACATCGCGGCGCCGTCGGGACGCAAGGCCGAGGCGATCCGGGGCGCGGTCGATGCGACGGCTGAGGCGCTGGGCGTCGAGCCGGACGACGTGGTCCCCGTGCGGCTGGACGCGGGAGCGCTCTACAACGTCGATGCCCTGTGGGCCGCCGTGGCCGCCCGGCTGGACGAGGCCCGGCAGGGCCAGCTGATCCGGCTGCTGCGGCTGGCCGGCAAGGGCGGCGGGATATCGGAGGTGGCGCGGCAGGCGGTGAAGGGCGGCCGGCTGCTGACCGGGCTGGTGATCGACGGCATCGCCGGGAAGAAGTGATCAGCGAAGAGAAGAAGTGAACAGGCTCATTCCTGGAATTTGCCAAAACTGTTAACCTTGCCTCATCGCAACGATGCGGGAGTTGGCTGTGTCGAGGTTCGCCGGCGTGGTCGCCGCCGCCTTCATTCTCCTCGGTCAGGTTCTGGCGGGGCCGGCATTCGGCGCGTCCGGAATGCCGGTAGCCGGCGACAGGCTGGCCTTGGTCATCGGCAACGGCAGGTACGAGAACGTGGCCGAGTTGCCGAACCCGGTCAACGATGCGCGCGCCGTGACGGCGGCGCTGAAGCGGATCGGATTCTCTGTCGTCGAGGGATACGATCTGAGCTTCACGGCGATGGCGGAGAAGCTGAAGACCTTCGGGCGGGCGGCGGAGAAGGCTTCGGTCGCCGTGGTGTTCTATGCCGGCCACGGCTTGCAGATGCAGGGGACCAACTATTTCCTGCCGGTAGATGCCAAGGTCCAGCGGGAACGCGATCTGGCCTATGACGCGATCTCGCTCGACATGATCCTGCGGGAAGCCGAAGCGGCGCGCGAGTTGCGGATCGTCATCCTGGACGCCTGCCGCGACAACCCCTTCGCGGCGCGGATCGCGCGGGCCGGCGGGGCCACGCGGGCGCTTCAGGTTTCGGAAGGTCTCGCCCAAGTCGGGAATGTCGGGCGCGATACGCTGGTGGCCTATGCGACGGCAGCCAATGCCCTGGCGGACGACGGCAACGACAGTCACAGCCCCTATACCACGGCGCTGCTGAAGCACCTGGAGACGCCGGGGCTGGAGATCAACCTGCTGTTCGGCCGCGTCCGCGACAGCGTGTTCGAGGCGACGGCGGGACGGCAAACGCCGTTCACCTATGGCTCGCTCGGCGGCGATCCGTTCTACCTGATCCCGCCGAACGACGTTAGCGGCACCAAGATGCCTGCGCCGGGGAACGCGCCGGAGCGCGAAGCGCTGTTCTGGCAGGCGCTGGAGAGCAGCACCGAGCCTGCCGACATGCTGCTGTATCTGAAGTACTTCCCGGACGGCCCGCATGCGGGCGAGGCATTGCGCCGCCTTCAAGGATCGGGAGATCGCGGGAAACCCGAAGTGGCGGCCCTGCCGAATACGCCGGAGATTCCGGCTGCCGAGCCGGGACCGGCTCTACCGCCGCCGGCACCTCCCCGGAAGCCCGCGGCGGCGGCGTCCGTCCCCGCGATTGTATCCATTGAAAGCGATGTCCCTTTAGCCAAGGATACGATACTCCAAAGACAAACCAAATTGCGCGAGAGAGTGTCTGGAGCCAAAGAACCGCGTTGTGCCACTATTGTGGAACGTGGTCAACTTGGCGAGGGATTAACCGATGCGGACAAGTCGTTTCTTCGGAAAAACTGTTGACGGCTTCTCCGATCCTTTGCCGATCTCAACTTTGCGTCGCGACAGCCTTAAGGTTTTGGTGCTGTCCGCATTGTTGCTGGGCGGCTGCGCCGGTCCGCAAGGCAACACCCAGGCTGCGGCGGTAACGCCTCCACCACCGCCTGCCGCCGCCGTAGCACTTCCCGGCACCGCCGCCGTTCCTCCCGCCCCTGCCCCGCTGGTCGAGCCGGTGCCGTTCGACGAAGCTGTAGCGAAGGCCGCTGCCACGGTGTTCACCAGTCAGACGCTGCCTCCTCCCGGCCCGTCGGGACGATATCCTGTCGTGATAGACCCGCTGGTGGACGGCATGACGGGATCCCAGTCGGCGGCGACGCGGGCGATCCAGAAGAGGATCACCGAACTGGTCGGGCAGCAATATCCCCAGTTCGAGATCAAGCCCTTCACCAGCGAGAACGTAGCGGCAGCACCGCTGGTTCTGGTCGGGACATTCACCCCGGTCAGCAAGGAGGGCAAGACGGCCGGCACGCGGGAAGCCTATCGCTTCTGCCTGGTGCTGGCCGACCTGAAGTCGGGCAGGACCGTCGCCAAGGGCGTTGCCCGCGCACGGATGGAGGGAGTGGACACGACGCCCACGCCGTTCTTCCAGGACAGCCCGGCCTGGACGAACGACAAGGCGACGGAAGGCTATATCACCACCTGCCAGGGCACCAAGGTCGGCGATCCTATCGCCGCCGGTTACCTGGACGGCATCTTGACCGCGTCCCTGGTCAGCGACGCGATCGAAGCCTACGACGCAGGCCGCTACGAAGAGGCTTTGGACCTTTACAGGGCAGCGGTTCAGACGCGGGCGGGCGACCAGTTGCGGGCCTATAACGGGATCTATCTGGCGAACCTGAAGCTTGGCCTGCGCGACGACGCGGCGATGGCGTTCAGCGATATCGTCGATTACGGGCTGCGCAACAACAGGCTAGCGGTCAAGTTCCTGTTCCGGCCGGGATCGACGGCCTTCGTCTCGGACTCGCAGGTGAGCGGGGACTACGACCGATGGCTCGACGCCATCGCCACGCGGGCTGCCCGAAGCCCATCCTGCCTGGAGGTCGCCGGCCATACCAGCCCGACCGGCCCCGCCCCGCTGAACGAGCGGCTGTCGCTTCTACGCGCGGAGTATGTGAAGA